>CAZHXK010000039.1:0-12292 GCA_964536565.1 uncultured Gammaproteobacteria bacterium | reverse complement strand
ACTGCCAAAAGCATGATCGGCGCGAGAAAAGGAAGTAGCCATGTGAAAATCGCGGCCATGATGCCGGCGACTCCCATTGATGCGGCGTTGTCGACGATGACGTCGGTGCGTGCATCTGTTTCGGCTTCATCAGCCTCAGCCTGCTCTGCGTGTTTTTGTGCGAGAGCTTCGCGATTTTTTTCTTGGGCTGCTTTCACGTCCGTGACGAATGCTTCGTGAATGCGTGCTGCCATGATGTCCTTCGGAATATCAGATCGCCCTGCCCACACAGTGAAGTGTGGTTTGGCAATCTTTTTTTCTGTGAGGATTTCCAGGACACGTGTCATGTTCAATATGACGAAGAAGTCTTCGGGGTTTGCTCCGGTTGGAATCAGGAATGTTGGGACTTCGGCATCGATAAGATATGTGTCGAAGCCGAGGAGATTTATTAGTCGTCCTTTCAAATCAAGATCCAAATTAAACATGGTTCCTCCAGGTGTGTGTGTTTAATATCAGTGAATGAGGGTAATGTATGTAAATGAGCACTGTATAATATAGTGGGAAATTGCAGCTTTGTCAATGGTGTAGCTGTTATAGATGGTTGATCAATCCTTGATGTATGGTATGATATTCTCTAATTATGGATACGAAACAACAATTTTTATCGCTGTGCTATCACTATATTCGTCCTGATGAGGGGGATGTATTTTCTGATGTGTTGGGTGCGACTGAGTCTGAATTGATAGCGCAGATCGATGAGCTTGAGAAGCATTACGATGTTATATCGCCAGATGATGTTGGGCGTTTTTTTGGTGGTGAGGAATTGGATATTCAGAATGATGGGTTATTGTTTACGTTTGATGATGGACTTGAGGATCATTATCGTGCTGCGAAGTTGTTAGCGAAGCGGGGAATTAAGGCTTTGTTTTTTATTCCGACGTGTATTGTGTTGGATAAACTTCCGGCGAATCCAACCATTACTCATTATTTCTTTGCGATGTATCGAGTTGATGGATTTATTGAAGCGTTCAACGAGGCATGGGAGAGTATTAAGCCTGATGTTGTGCATCCAGATTTTCAGTATTCAAAAGGGAAAGATGATGTGTGGAAAGTGATTGGAGTGATCAAGCAATATTTAAAATATGGTTTGAAGCCGGATGTGACTCGTGAGATTTTATTGCATATGTATGATACGTGGATGCTTCGTGATCGTCCTGATATGTTTGAGGTGATGCATCTGACACACGAGCAGATTAACGAGATGATTGAGATGGGACATATGCTTGGGACACATTCACATACGCACATTTCTGTTGCAGCTCATGAGTTATCGGAAGAGGTTTTTCAAAAGGAGATTATTGAACCGAAAAAAATTCTGGAAGATACATTTGGATGTGAGGTTTCTGCGTTAAGTTATCCGTTTGGGAAAGTTGAGGATTGTTTGAAGGCTGGGTCACTTTTGGAAAAGACGAGTGAGTATACGCAGGCGTACACGGTGAATCAGATTGTAAATACGCGTGCAGCTAGTCCATTTGAGATTGGTCGGTATATGCCTTTGTCGATAGATTATCCTGAGCGTCTCTTGAATATTTTGGATTTGATGAAGCAGGGACGAGGGCATGAAGTTGTTCAGGTGAAAGGACCAAAAACAAATGTTAATGTGAATCCAGTAAACAATATGTCACCATGAGCGTTTTAGTCGAAGGATCTCGTTGGATAACAAACAAAAATATGAGATTAGTAATATTTACGAGTAATGCATTGCGGCATAAGTTTGTTGCAAACTCAGTCGCTTCAGTAGCGGACGATGTTTTGATTGTTTCAGAGTGTCGACCGAGCAATGTTGCTTTGAGTGGAGATGAAATTGCACTACATTTTCAGTTGCGCGCAGAGACTGAAAAGAAGTTTTTTGGTGAACATGCAACATTCAGATATCCTGTGCTACCGATCATGTATAAGGAAGCAAATGCACAGTTTGTATATGACATCGTGAAGGAATTTAATCCGGATGTTGGTGTGGTGTATGGTTCGTGTATTATTGGTGATCCGCTCTTGAGGTTGATTCCACAGGGGCGATTTATTAATCTGCATTTAGGGATGTCGCCGTATTATCGAGGTTCTGGCACAAATTTTTGGCCGTTTGTGAATGATGAATTGGAGTATGTTGGTTCGACGTTGCTGCATATTGATGCGGGGATAGATACTGGAGATATTATTAAGCATGTACGTCCTGAATGGGAAGATGGCGATACAGTTCATATGGCTGGGAACAAAGTAATTAAGAAATCTGCTGCGGCGCTTGTTGGTTTGTTGGGTGAGATTCGTGATGGAAAGAAATTGAATCGTGTGAAGCAGTGGGATGTGTCTGATGAACGGTATTATAAAAAGAAGGATTTTGATGAAGTGGCTTTGAAGAAATATTATGAGAATATTGAGGGTGGGATGGTTCAAAGGTTTGTGGGTGAAGGTGGTGGTGATGTTCGAGTGATTGAATAGGCATGTTCTGTGTGACATGGTGTAGTATAAAAAAAGACCCCTTCTTGGGGTCTTTGTGATTACGGCTGTGCAGCGAGCTGCTTTTTTTGCAGGGCGTTGCATAGGCGGAGGATGGTGTTTTCACCTTCTCCGTTTTGTTCGTCATCCAGAGCAAGGAGCCATTCGTTGATTGAATGTGGTGCATAGCTCGGACAGACTTCTGCTACGGTCAGCCCGGTTTTTGTAAGATCGAAGAGGGGTCCGGCACATTCGACCATGGCGAATGATCCTTGTTTCGTGGTGATGTCCCAGTAAGGAGTCTGCTTTTTCATCATTGCAAGTTCGTTGGGTGGGACTGTATCGCCATCCAGCATCACATCAATGATGCGTTGAGGGACTGTGCCTTGGGTTACAGTTACATTCTCGAAGCCACCGCGTTGTTCGAGGAATTCGGCGTAAGCAGTTCGCATTGCTTCGATCTCTGCAGCGTGCTGAGCTTTCATGTGCTGTTTATAGCACGCACCGTGGTAGAAGCGAGTGTGCCTGACGGTACCTTTATCGCCATCGTGTACAACATGGTCTTGCGTTATGGCGTGCTCGGTGTCTTCGGTTCGTATCCCTGCGTGATCGAGGTAAGACCGTTCATCTCTACTCGTGAGATCAATCCATCGATCGTTCTGGATACACAGGTCAAGACGATATTCGCCGTCTGTCTGGTTATCCAGAATATCCTGAACGTCGCGAAGTGTTGTGCCAGCGTATTGCGAGAAGTCTGGATGTTCGAATTCACCTTCGCCGTCGATGTCATGGCAGTTGTCGAGTGTCCAGCTGCCACCGCATCGCGCGCATGTTGTTTGCGGACGGGGAATGCAGAATGCTGGTTCTATGCCCGATACAGATTCGACAAGTGCGATGTGGTCAGGAAGACCTCGTGGGGCAACGTTCTGGTCGAAGTATTCTCTGTAATCATCCCATGTCATGACTGCGGGCATCTGCGTTCGGTCGTTGTCGGTCAGTGCAAGTCGACCGAGACTGCTGATCCGTCCATGAATGTCAGACGCATAGCGACCGAGTACAACGAGGTTGGGTAGATTTCCTTGGTACGCGCTGCCTTGTATTTGTCCAATTGCGCTGCGTTCTTTCGCCCATGCGTAGAAATCCGCGTAGGTGGCGAATGGTGTTTTATCTCCAATCTGTACATCAGTGAACATGTTATGAGTTCCTCTTTTGTTTCAAATAGCTGCTGACAATCTATCACGAAAATTGTTTTCTGTCAACCTCTAGGCAACATAATTGTTGTAAATTGAGTCTAAACTATTTATAAGGGTCTCTTTTTTTGGTATTCTTACATGTTCATTCGATAACTTGAGAAAGGAGAACGATTCGTTTGAGTGTTATGAGAAGAATTCTTGTGAGTGAAGAGTACGGTTACCGTACATGGCGCTGGACGAGTTCGATGTCTATGGAGGATGTGATTCTCGGATGGATGTCTGACACGGTCAGATTTAGTTTCTTTAACTCATCTCATGGTGTATTCCCTGGAGAGATGCGTCGGATTGACGATGAGATTGCAGCATTTCATGATACGCTTGGAGACGAGTGGCATGATCGAATGTTTGACCTCAGTGTCGACGAAGA
Organism: uncultured Gammaproteobacteria bacterium; assembly: GCA_964536565.1. GTDB lineage: Bacteria > Patescibacteriota > Patescibacteriia > Magasanikbacterales. The sequence continues at coordinate 8,200 of CAZHXK010000039.1, read as the reverse complement.
CGGGAAAATGCAGCTTCCCCCGGAATATTTGGAGCGTATGAACGTTCCAGAAAATCCTGGTTGAGCTGGCAACTACGATGCTGAAGCACACATACATGAAGAAGACGATACATGGTTGCGCGTAGGGGATGCGACGTATTTCCCAGGTTCTGCGCTCTTTCGTGTTCATCCTTCTGCATAGTGAAGACACACGACCCTTTGGATAGGGGTCGTTTTATTTTTGATACAAAAAATGGCCCAGCTGGACCATTTTTTCCTATTTCTTTTTGTGAACTTTTCTGTCACCTTCTTTGAGATGTTGTTTTCGAAGTCGAATGTGTTTTGGTGTGACTTCGAGATATTCATCTTCGTTCATGACTTCCAATCCGACTTCGAGTGTTAATTCTTGTGGAGGTGTCAGATTGATAGCAGCATCAGCTCCAGACGATCGCATGTTCGTAAGTTGTTTTCCTTTAGTTGGGTTTACGGTCATGTCTTCACCCTTAGATGTTCCTCCGATAACCTGTCCTTCGTATATTTCATCTGTTGGTTTGATGCGGAGTGTTCCGCGAGTTTGGAGATTGTCGAGTGAATAGGCGAGTGCTTTTCCTGTTGCCATTGAAATCATTGATCCTGTGTCTCGTTTTACGATATCTCCTGCGTATGGTTTGAAGCCGATTACTTCGTTACACAAAATTCCTTCACCTTTCGTATCGACAATAAATTCTCCACGGTATCCGAGTAGTCCACGTGTTGGGATTTCAAATGTGATACGTACACCTGCTTGTTCCGGTACCATGTTGGTCATTCGACCCTTTCGTTTTGATAGTTTTTCGATGATTGCTCCAGAAAATTCCTCAGGAACATCGATGGTTACTAATTCGTATGGTTCTACTTTTTCTCCGTTTTCTTCTTTGATAATAACTTGTGGTTGAGAAACTTGAATCTCGAAGCCTTCGCGTCGCATATTTTCTAGAAGAATAGCTACGTGTAATTCTCCACGTCCGTATACTTTTGAGTAGTCCGTTGCAGAGAAATCGATTTTCAATCCAACATTAACTTCCAGCTCCTTTTCTAGTCGTTCTTTGATTTGCTGACCAGTAACGTATGTTCCGTCTCGTCCGGCGAACGGTGAGTTGTTCACCAAGAAGTTGAGAGAGATGGTTGGTTCGTCGATTTTAATTGCAGGTAGAAGTTCTTGATTTTCATCTGCGCAGATTGTGTCTCCGATATAAATTGAGGGTAGTCCGGCCATCATAACGATGTCTCCAGCTTCAACCGTTTTAACTTCTTTTCTCTGTGTTCCCTCAAATGTAAACAGCTTTCCGATTTTCCCCGCTGTTTTTGTACCATCGTGTTTTTTGATGAAGATGGGATCTCCTGATGAAACTGTTCCTTGGTATACACGTCCGATTCCCATTCGTCCGACATAGTTATCGTATGCAAGATTGAAAGGTTGGAATGAGAATGGTGCTGATGTGTCTTGTGGTGCTGGTTGTACGTGTTTTAGTACAGCATCCAAAATTGGTGAGAGATCTTTGTGTTCGTCTCCAAGTGCATCTACTGCTGTAGCATCTTTTGCGATGGCGTAGAGTGTTGTGAAGTCGAGTTGTTCATCGTTTGCTCCAAGATCCATGAAGAGTTCAAGTACTTGGTCTTGTGCCCATTCTGGTCGTGCGGCTGGTTTGTCGATCTTGTTAAGAATAACGATCGGTTTCAGTCCGAGCTCGAGTGCTTTGCGCAACACAAACTTTGTTTGAGGCATAGGTCCTTCCTGTGCATCAACAACGAGTAGAACAGAATCAATTGATCGCAATACACGTTCAACTTCTGATCCGAAGTCCGCGTGACCTGGTGTATCCACGATGTTAATTTTTGTGTCCTTATAAAAGACTGATGTATTTTTTGAGTAAATCGTAATACCGCGCTCTTGTTCGAGTGCGTTTGAATCCATGCTGACAGTTTCATCAGTTACCATGCCGGTAAGACGTAGAAGTCCGTCAGTCAATGTTGTTTTTCCATGATCAACGTGAGCGATGATCGCAATGTTTCTAATTTCCATACGTTAGGGAATTTTTCGTGATAATAAAAATCCCCGCAGGGATAAGTTGATGCCAAGTGTAATATATTTCGATAATTATGTCAATTTGCAGGGATGGTTGTGATATATAGAGATATGGTTGTGTTTATTGGTTTTTCTGGACGATTTGATGTTGGTGATATGGCTGTGGTTTATAAAAACCTCAGCTTGCACTGAGGTTGCGTACTATTGTGTGAGAACGGCTATTTATGCTGCGTTCCTTTTGTGTAGCGTCGCTAGTAATACTCGGTTGTATTTCTGAACGTTGATGGGAGTGAGGTGTTCTGGTTTGAATAGTTCAGTCAGCTTTTTTGCTGCCTGTTCCAGGCGCGGATCGTCTTCAGCGAGCACTTCGATTTCGATTTCACGGAACATGAGTGTGCCGTCGGGGTGATAGAAGCGGTCGAAGCAGATTTCGATTCGTTGTTTCACGCCATCGTCATCCTGACCTTTTAGTTCCCAACGCGTATGTTTAGTACGTGCTGTTGCTGTGACTTTTCGGTGGGTCGTTATACCAGGGTGTTTCCAGTCCTGCGAGGCGTAGACGTGCCAATTGTGGTTTGTCCATCCAGTGCTTGATTCCATTCGTTCTGGCGTTCCTGCTTCACCGGTTTTGAAGTCGAAACGGAATTTACTTTTGTATACGTTGTATCCGTCGTCATTACTTTTCACTATTCGGATAGTCCATCCGTGATTAAACGCGGTGAGGTTTTCGTCGTCATAGAAAGAGAATTCCAGTTCGTGTTCATGTTTTGTGCCGAGTGGGCTATGTTCGATGGTTTGTGCGAATAGTTGATCTAGCAGATAGATAACTGTTTCGTCAGTCATGTCCGCGTGTACATCAAACTTTAATTCCATTTCTTGTTCGAGTTTCATGGCGCCTCCTGTTTGGGTTGTAAGGAACTATGGATACTATAAGGGTTGGTGCGATGTTTGTCTCAAAAGTAGTACAGAATGTGTATGAGTTGTGGATAGTGTGGATAAAATTGACTATATATGTTGATGATGATAGACTTTCAGATGTGTAATTATTTAGTACAGATATGGACATTTCTGATGCACTGAAACTTGCCGGTCTCACAAAGCAGGAATCCCTTATATATAAGGGGCTTTTAGAGTCGGGCCCGGAAACGGTTGCAGTTATTGCTCGAAATGCTGGTTTGCATCGTCCTGTCGTATACAAATTTCTTCCTCGTTTGCAGGAGAAGGGTTTGATTCATGAGGTTAAAAAGGGGAAGAGTACATACTTTGTTGCGGAGTCTCCAGATAAACTTTCGTATTTATTTGATTCGATGACAGGACAGTTTAAGGATGCTGTTTCAGAGTTAAAGGATTTGCAGACAAAGGATGGAAAACCGATTGTGAAGTTTTATGAGGGTAAAGAGGGGATTCGAGGAGTTTTTTATGACATGGTTTCATCGCTTAAGAAGGGCGAGTTATATTATCGATATACATCATCGAGAGGGAGAGAGAATGATGAAAAATATTTGCCGGCAAACTACCGAAAGATTCGCGATAGTAAAAAGTTAGAGCGTTTTGTGATTTCAAATGTGAAACGTGCGGCGCAAAAAAAACCGCGTATGGAGCGGGCGATGCGATTGGTTCCACCGGAGTTTGATTTGTTTGAGGATGACGTAACGCTTTTGATGTATCAAGATAAGGTCGCGTATATTGATTACAATACTGAGACGGCGACGGTAATTCAAAATAAAATGATTGCGATTTTTCAGATTAAAATATTTAAGTTGTTGTATAGTCGTTTGTAAGTTGTATAAAAAAACCGCGATGTGCTCGCGGTTTGTTGATTCGTTTTTATTGCATGGGCATCGCTGCGCCAAACGTCGTATTTCCAGTCAGAATTCTTTTATGTGTAGCTGAGGGACCATTGCTCGTTATGGTTACTTTTGTACGCAGCTCTTTTTGCAGATATGCGATGTATTCTTCAACCATTCGTGCAAATACGTTTCGTCTTGTGCTGAGTGATTCTCGGCATGTCACTACGGTTAGTAGTGGGTGTGTGTTCATAAGTACTTGAGTGATGTTGCGCTGCCCGTCTAGTGTCGGGATTTTTGGTACTGGCAATCGTCCATAGATGCGACCTGAACTGCTGAGATATTTGTTGCACGCATACCACTCCTCAATGTCCTTTAATCGATCGAGGCATGTTACGGCGAGCTGATCGATGCCACCCGTGACTGCGATTGCATACTTGGTTGCGACGATATCGAGCCATCCACATCGGAAACTCTTCTGCCACGGGTGATCATCTCTGTTGTGATCTTCTTGGAGTTGCTGTGTAAGCTGTTTGTTTTCGCTTACGAATGGACCTGCGCCATGTCGCGTTTGGTATGCGCGAATGACGCCGATTTTGGTGGTGACTCCTTTGTATGCAGCATCAGTCAGCATTTCTTGTGCGTACGTTGTAGTTGTGGTGCTGCGTGTTACGTACGGAAAGAATCCAAACCATTCATCAAGTAGCACACCTTGAGAGCCTTCGAAGACGATGTGTCCATCTCGGTTGATGAGCTCTGCTTCGTATTCTGCATCGACGATGCGTACGAGATTATCGACCTCACAGAAATTACTAATGATTTCTTCGATGATGTCTGCTTTGCATAGCAGGTCGATTGTTTCTCGAGCAGCGCGATTATTGATCAGCCCATCCATGATATCGCGCAGCTGTTCAATTTTATGCTGACGAATGATGATCAGCTTTCGACGAAGCTCATCGGGGTTACCGAGGTCCTTCGCAAAAATGCTGTCGTCATTCAGGACTTCATAGTCCGCTGCTGTTTCGCCTACACCGATGCCGCAACTGCCGTGTCTGTCATTTCCGCGAGATAATTCGCGAAGTTGATTGGCCCATTGCTGGAAGGGTGTAATCACAAGACATTGTTCGTTGATGGTCAGGCGTTGGAATGGATGATCGACACCTTTTCCTTTGAGTGCTTCACCCTCGTTTAGAATGCCGAGTGGATGAATGAGCATGTGTTGGCCGAGGTGTGTATGAACACCAGGGATAAATGTGCCTGACCCGAATTGAGAGAATGTATGATGGCGTCCATCTGGTGTAACAACGTTGTGCGCGGCTTGAGGCCCTCCGCAATATCGGAAGACAGTGTGTACGGGATGCGTTCGGCAAAGTAGATCAACGATCGTGCCTTTGCCTGCGTCGCCAAATCCGAGATCAACAACAATATGTGCTTTTTTCAATTGAATCTCCTGTGTATTTAGAATGTACTGGTTGATATTCCATGTGTGAAATATCAGTTGATACATTATAAAAAAATGAGCCCTTCCTTGGAAGGGCTCACAAAATGATTACCAGCGGTGTGTACCGGATGGATCGGCTCCCCTCTGAGCTTCACCCTGGTTTTGTTCTTGTCCCTGAGCTTTCAGGAACTGTACATAAGGCGTAATTGCGCGCGTGACCGGAGCAATCGTGTCTTGCGAGAAACGGAGTGACTCCAGTTCTGCTGCAAGATCGTTTGCATCCATGACGCCTTCAGTGAGCGCGATCGCAGCTGCCATTGCTTCGCACACAGCGGTGTGTGTGGAGAGGTTCAGGAAGTGTGGTCCGAGGAAGCGTTCCCACACGCGGTGTGTGTGACTTCGACTTCCTGCTCCGGTGGATGCGATATTGACGTGGAACACGTGATATTGTTCGCGAGCCAGAGCAAGGACTTCTTCGGCACTGAGTGTTTCTGGAATGTCGTCACCCAGATACTGTTTTACTTCGCGCTTGGTCAGTGTCGGCAGGAATGGCTCATCACCGATCGTGAAGAGGTATCCTTTCCGACCCCGCTTTTCCCAGCAATCGATGCTGGTGTGCTTTGCAGCCCACCACATCGGGAGCAAGTAGGTTTCACCCGCGTTGCATCCACCCATGCGCTCGAAGAATACTTTTTGCATGTCGTCGTCGATACGGATATCCGACTCAAACTGACCGACTTGCAGTGGACCTTGTTCACGGTAGCCGTTTTGTGCATCACCGCATGCGCCTACGAGCACTTGCGGGTGAGGAATCACAGCGTTCGTGTGCAGAATTTCCATGAATTTCACGAGTTGCGTTTTGGAGATTTCCGTGAGGACGCGGTCCATCGATCCGGTGATGTCCAGGAACATCAGAATCGCATTTGAATCTGGATGTTCTTCGGAATCTCGACTCTCCCGAACGCGTACACCTTTCGGGTTCATGTCGGGATGTACGTTGCTCTGTTTGAAAGACTGCTGCGCACTGGTATGCGTTTTTCGTGCAGTAGCTCGAACTCGATGCGCTTCGCCACTATAAAGTCCATCGCCCATGGTATTTCTCCTTGTAGTTAGGGTGTTTACCCGCGAGCGGGCATAGAAAAGGGGGTATAATGCGGCCTTCCGTATAACTGACGGAAAACTGCAGACATGCTGTCATAGACAGTCCACGGTTCGTATGGTCGGCTTGCGATAGGCAAGAGTGCGACTTTTAGTTCGCGTGCAATTCCTGCAGGCACCGTGCTTGGTAGTTCATGCGTTTTCACATTTCCGTTAAGTAGTGCGATTCCGCATTGAGCAGCCATGTATATGTCTAGTGCGCTGCCTACGGGATGACGTTCGCGAACTTCAGGTGGATAGAAATTTTTGTATTTCATATCACCGGCGACAAGATGGGTTCGTGTTCGTCTGTGTGATGCGTAGCACCAATCGAGGAATACCATGCCATGTGACCCTGGATGGATCAGGATGTTGCTTGGCACAACAGCGCCATGGACAATACCTTCTTGCTCAAGCCAGCCTAGCATTTCAAACATGCGTCGAAACATCCAGGCGAATGCCTTTATTTCAACACCGTTGGGGTACGCTCGGAGGACTTCTTGCATGCTGACATAGTCCGCAGCTCTTGTCCTTCCATCGGGATCCTTATCGTTCTTGTCGAAGGAGAGGATGTTCGCTTTCCGCTTTCCGTTTCGTGTTTCAAGTGTGACAGTTTCGATGAAGCGAGGGAAACGCTTTCGCATGTCCTCAGCTTTTCCTTTGGCGACACTTTGTAGATGCGCTAGGATCGACGCTTCGTTATCGATGAATTCAGCTCCGCCTACTTCGCGTGCCATCTTCAGAACAATAAGTTCCTCTGGATGCTCACGCGATTTTCCAAGGAATACATCGGCGAGATCGCCTTCAGTGCATCCATGAGAAAATGTGTAGAGATCATTATCACCGTCGAGTTCGAATGTTTTAACTCGATGAACGGTCGACCAATCCTTTGAGGGTTTGGGCGAGCCGTTGTCTGGTGTGGATCGAGGATTGATGTGAGTTTGAGACATCGCCGTCATTGCAAGTGCAAGAAGTGCAGCTTGGTTTTGGCTTTGTGGTTCGGTTCGTTGCGCGCGAATTGCGTGCAATGCCATCTCGTACGAATTATCTGGACGACCTGGAACACCGTTTTTACACGCGGTTCTCAATTCTTCGTCTGTGATATATCTCGGATCAACGAGCAGACTAAGCGCGTCTGCACTTGGTTCACCGGTTAATGGGGTAATAAGTGATTCAACGAATGCAGGAGTGGTTTGTAATGCGGCCGCAAGTGCGACACATTTTGCATCCCACGACGTTTTCCAATATGTAGACATGCAATCTCCTCTGCCTAAATTTACCTTATGTATGTGAATGAGCAGCGTTGAAGATTAACCTTTTTTCAAACGTTTGTCAACCCTTCTTCCTTCAATTCAGCTTAGTGTATTTTATACACAAAGGCATGACGCTTCACTTTCCTAATTTTAGAGGAGTTGGAGCGAGGGATGGTGTAGTTCGTGTGAACTATTTCTGCTCGAAATTCAGTACACTTTTTGCTATACTATAGGTCATGCAAAAAATAATCCGAGATTTCTTAAGAGATTTTAAGCGACATCCTTGGTGGGGGTCGCTATTTACGTTTGTTGTTTTGATAGGCGCAACGCTCCAGTTTGTTGATCCATATATTTTTAAAATTTTGATTGATGCATTTGTAGAGGTTGTATCTGGTGGTGATGGCGATGCATATTCGTTGTTTTGGTTAGCATTCTTGTGGTTTGCTGCGAATGGTTTGTTGATGGTTACTAAGGCTGTTCGTGATTATTCCTTTTGGACGTTGTTGAATTTCCATTGGCTGGAGATCGTAAGTAATAC
>CAZHXK010000038.1:0-12323 GCA_964536565.1 uncultured Gammaproteobacteria bacterium | reverse complement strand
GAGAGAACTTCCATAGCGCAAAGTCAGTGGGATTTTTCTTTTCTTCGTTTTTTGCAACGCGCGATCCTTCTTCTTTGTCTTCTGCCTTTTGCCCTGAAAGTTGGCCGTATTTTTTAAATGTTGATGTATCGAAGTAGATACCGTCGGAAGTATGGTATGTGTGTCCTTTTTCTTCGAGTTTTTTTATGAGTGCGATTTGTTCTTCGATGTGGTCTGTCGCGCGGGGGAATTCGTCGGCAGGGAGAATATTGAGTGCGCGCATGTCGGTCATGAATTCCTCGGTGTAGTGTGTTGCGATATCCCATGCTGTTTTTTTCTCTCGTTTTGCTGCTTCTTCCATCTTGTCTTGGTCTGTTTCGGAAATGAGATGACCGACGTCTGTGATATTCATGACGTGTTTTACGTTGTAGCCCAAAAACATGAGTGTGCGCTTCAATACATCCGCCATAGTATTGGTACGCATGTTTCCGATATGCGCCGAGGAATATACGGTTGGACCACATGAATACATCCCAACTTCACCTTTGGTGATAGGAGTAAATTCGTCTTTTGATCGCGTTTTTGTATTGTAGAGTTTGAGTGACATATGGTTGTTTAAGGCAGGAGTTTTGGCGCGTTCTTAGTCAGTATTTTTTCATATTTGAACTCGGTTGGCAATAAGATTTAAGGGTACAGGTGTAGCATCTATTCTAGCCCCTAAACCCTAGCCTCTAATCCCTACACCCTTTTTATCCACTTGTGCAGATGTGGTGCTAGCTCTAAGATGCGAATCAGTTCGTTGTATTGTCTGAGGAGGCATGTTATGAGACTCGAAACGTGGTTGCGCTCTCTTCTTGCTGGTTTGCGTCGTGAGCTTCGCTGGAAGCATCCTGATCCGGAGAAGGATATTGATGCAACGCATGAAAATGTATTGATGCATGCCTACAAAATGGCGTGGGTGGTGCAGCTTATGGTTGCGCTTGAAGAACAGTATGGTGATATGACTGACATCCGTGCATACAAGATGTTGCAGGCTGCTGTTAATCACGACATTGGTGAAGCAGTAAATGGTGATGTGCTTTATGACGAAAAAACTGAGGATGACGAGCAACAAGAAGTTGAAGCTTACGTTGATCTAATGAGGACAGTTGTTCCGTTGGGTTGTGCTGAGCATTTTCCGCTTTCGCCTGATGCATCCGCCGGAGGCGTGTTTACAGATCGTGAAGTTCAGTTCTGGGACGTTTGCGAGAAGGTGGGATATCTGATTTTTCTTCATGAAGAGTACTGTCTTGGCAAGACTATTTGGAAGCTAATCGTGATCGCTGGTCTGTGTGGCTCAGTGATTACATGCACTTTGCAGGAGTTAAATATTTCCTTAAGCAGGTAAGTTAGTACGTACATGGTTGTTATACAGCCATGTTTTTTTGTTGGGTCTTGTCATATCTTGTGTTCTTGCATATGATGTCGGAAGTTCTTTAAAGGAGACTGTTATGACCGACGTGCGGAAAATCGTGACGCTTGGCGGTGGCACAGGGCATTATGCTCTGTTGCGTGCGTTGAAGCTCATTTCTAATGTTGATATTACTGCGGTTGTTTCCGTCGCTGATTCAGGTGGTTCATCTGGGAAGCTGCGAGACAAACACGGTGGACTGCCTCCAGGAGACATTCTGAAGGCTATTCTTGCGCTAACGAGATTGGATCCGGTGTCAGTACGAGATTTTATGCTGCATCGTTTCCCTGAAGGTGACTTTGCAAACCATACGATTGGTAACATGTTGCTTACGATGCATTCGTCTCAGGCGGGTATGCAGTCAGCGATTGATTCGCTTTCGGCTCTGCTTCGTGTGAAGCATCATGTTGTTCCAATTTCGCACGCCAGCGTTTCTATCACGGCTCATTATTCTGATGGCACAGTGCTTGAGGGTGAGGGGTCTATTGATGATTATCGTGGCGCGGCGAACGTGCAGCGTTTACTCATCGAGCCGAACACGGCGTATATCGGTGAGGATGCATCAGAGGCTATTACGCAAGCTGATGTTATTATCATCGCACCCGGAAGTTTGTATACCAGTCTTTTGCCTGTGTTGCAGATGAAGGGTGTGTCAGATGTTTTGATGCAGTCGAATGCTCCTCAAATTTTCGTGTGTAACACGATGACGTTGAATGGAGATACGCGAGACTTTTGCGTGTCGGATTTCATTGATCGCATTGAAGCGGCCACGGAGTGTAAGTTGAGTCATGTGCTGATTGATGAGTCTGAGCATGATGCTGAAGTGCTTGCGAGTTACGCGGCGAAATTTCAGTATCCTGTTGCGTGTACTGATCCGTGCATGCAAGATGAGCGTATTGTCGGAGCAGATTTGGCGTCGGCAGGAGAGCTTGTTCGTCACGACTATAGAAAGTTGTCGCGTGCATTGCAGGATGTGATGTCTGCGTATTTTACTCGTCCTATTCCACTACGTCGTCCGTCCTCAATTCGACAGGTTGGAAAGACGGTTTCGTAGTTGGTCCCCTCGAAAAGAGGGGATTTTTTATTTCGCTTAGTGGCTTGACATGAAGGGGATTGGATGCTAGGATTTCGCCAGATCTATATACAAGGAGTTTGGCATGACAGTTCAGTTGGGTACAGAAACACCTCTCGTTCCGCTTACTGAGAGTGTGTTTGGTGATGATGGTTCGTGGGTCTTGAAGGGTATGCTGAAGACTTTTAGTCGTGGTCATTCGTTGGATGGTCATTGCATTGCAGTGGAAGAGCGTGGTGCGATTGGGATGGTTCATTACATCCATCCGACCTTGTTTGCGGGGTTGTCGCGTCATGCGAATGATCTGCTGCCGGTGTATGTGACGCTGGAGGAAGACGATACTGTTGTTGTGCGTCGTCAGGTTAGTGGTGAGGTGAGTTTTGATCTCACGATGCCGTTGTGCTCTGCACCGTTGATTGAGATGGGTCTGACGTGCGTCGATAACATCATGGAGCTTACTCGGAGGGTAGAGCAACGGAATGCTCGGTTTGAGGGCAATCATCCATGCTGTCAGTCTCCTGAGCATGTGGTTAAGAGTCGTATTGGTGAGATGGATGTTCGCGAAGCGGTCTTGATCATTGATTACAATGTCCCTCGTGCATTTCGTGCTGAGTGTTACGATCTTCTTCTAAAAACTCAACCCGACTTCGTACGGAATTGTGCGCTCGATGGACGTCGTATTCCGCATCAGTCGCCGGTTCCGATCTACAATTTGTAGGTCATTCGATCCCCTCAGTGAGGGGATTTTTTTATTGGTTTGGGTTGTGGTATACTATTGTACATTATGGATTTGCTGGATCTCCGCATTCGCGAGGATGACAAATTTTATTATGGGAATATTTTCCAAAAAAGAAAATTCGATTTTAGGCGTGGATCTTGGTGCATCGAGTGTGAAGATGGTGGAGTTGCGTCAAGATAAACGACAGATGCATTTGGTTACGTATGGATATAGTTCTGGTGATTTGAAAATGCCAGATGATGATTTGGAGCAGCGGAAATTGCAGGCGGCTCTTATTAAGAAAGTTGCTGCAGGGGCTAAGGTGAAAACGAAAGATGTTGTTGCGTCTGTTCCTCTCTCTGATGTATTTTCTGCTGTCATTCGTATTCCTAACGTAGCAAAAAAAGAGCAAGGAGCTTTGATTGAGCGAGAAGCTCAGAAATTTTTACCGTTTCCTGTTGCTGAAGCTGTGGTTGATTGGAAAGTGATTGAAGAGAAAAATAAGAAGCCAAAAGCGGATTCAAAAAGTTTTGGGGTTGATCAGAAAATGGTAGCAAAGGATATCGCGGTTTTGATTACAGCAGCACCTCGCACGACCGTTACGCGGATTGCAGATATTTTCAAACGAGCTGGTTTTACGTTGAAAAGTTTAGAAACAGAAGCGTTTGCTTTGACACGTTCTTTGATAGGAAATGATCCGACGAGTGTTTTGCTTGTTGATATTGGTGCGGTTCGATCAAACTTTTTTGTCGTTGAAAATACGTTGCCTGTGTTGCATCGTTCAATGCAGTTGGGTGGTGTGAATTTTACACAAGCATTGGATAGCGTTTTGAAGGTTGGTTTGGATAAGGCGGAACAAATGAAAGCAGATATTATGGCTTCAGGAACTATTGAGGCTGATGAGACTGGATTTCCTAAGATTTTTCAGAGAACGATGCAGCCACTTATCAATGAAATTCGATATACCATGAATTTGTATACAACGCAGCAGGGTGGAACACACCCTGAGCGTGTTGTATTAACGGGTGGATCGTCTTTATTGCCTGGCTTGGATGCGTTTTTATCACATACATTCAACATGAAGGTTTTTGTTGGAGATCCGTGGGCGCGTACGTGGTATCCAGAGAATTTACGACCGGCATTGTACGAGATTGGTACTCGGTTTGCAGTTAGTGTAGGATTAGCTCTCAGGGAGGCTAAGTAAAAATCACCAAAGCATGTCATCCTGAGCGAAGCGCGAGGTACGAGTGCGCAGTCGAAGGATCTCGTACAATTAACCACGAGATCCTTCGACTTCATTCCACTGCGTTCCATTCCGCTCAGGATGACATGGAGAATTATATGAAACCACTTATAGTCATGGTGTCAGCGGATGATAGAATGGTTGAGATTTATAAAGACTTATTTGCGGAATACGATTTTAGCTTGAAAGATGTTCAAAAGGGTGAGAAGGCGTTGAAGGTAATAAAAGAAAAGAAACCATTTGCGGTGTTGGTTGATATGGCGATTCCTGGTGAGGATGGGTTTGATGTGATAGGTAACATGCAGAAATTGCAAACATTAAAGAAGATTCCGGTTGTAGTATTGTCGCATTTATCGGATGTTGCTGACGTGGCTCGCGCGAGGAAATTAAAAGTTCATCAATTTTGTTTAAAGTTACATTGTCATCCAGAACGCATTGTTGCGGGAGTGGTCGGCATGAGGGAATAATATGAGAAGAGACGACATGTATTATAAAAGAGGATTTACATTAGTTGAGTTGATTGTGGTGTTGGGTGTGATTGGTATTTTGGCGATTGGGAGCGTGTTGGCGGTTGGTTCAACTCGGAAAACGTCGCGTGATGTTCTGCGATTGGCGCACATGAAGGAAGTGTTTTTTGGACTTGAATTGTACTTTAATGAAAATGGAGACTATCCAGCGGGGGAGAATATTGTGCTTGGGTCAGATCAAGCTCGATGTTTGGATGATGCTGGTTTTCATCCAGCAGGGGGATGTACGGGGAGCGTATGGTTAACGAATGTTATGCCAAATCCAGCTCCAGGAGGTGCGTCGTTTGTGTATTCATATGATGCAGGGCCACCAGCTGCGTACAGGCTCGGGTTTTCTTTAGAGGGTGATTCCGCTGGTTTGGTTCGTGGTGCGCATGTGATGCGGCCGTCTGGTATTCAATAAGTGTGTTTAGGAGGTATGCATATCTTTTTACTATTTGCCTTGGGTGCGGTGTTGGGGAGTTTTGTGCTCGTTTTTGTATCTCGTTGCATGAGTGGTGAATCGTTTGTGAAAGGACGGTCACGGTGTAACTCATGTAAAATTCAGTTGCGTGCTATTGAGCTTATTCCTGTATTAAGTTTTGTGTTGCTCAAGGGGAGGTGTAAATCGTGTAAAAGTAAAATTTCAATGTGGCACTTTTTTTCCGAGGTTATTCTTGGAATTCTTTTTTTAAGTGTGTTTTTTATCACGCCGCAGATTGGTCCGGATGATGTGTTTATTCGATTGTTTTTATTATCGAGTTTATTTGTACTGTTTTTGTTTGATGCGCATCATGGTGTGTTGCCAGATTTGATTACGCTTCCAACATTGTTGTTTACATTTGGATATATGTGGTTGCGAGGGTTCAGTGTGCCACAGATGGTTGGGGGTGCGGTGATCGGTGCTGGTGTGTTTGCGTTGCAATATATTATTTCAAAAGGAAAGTGGGTTGGATCCGGTGATATTCGGTTAGGTGCGATTATGGGTGTGATGCTTGGTGTGACTGGTGTGGTGACGGCGTTGGGAATTGCATATGTTGTTGGTGCGGTAGTTGCAGTTGGTTTATTGCTTATGAAGAGAAAGGACCTGGGAGATTCACTTCCGTTTGGGGTATTCCTGATTCCAGCGACGGTTGTGGTGTGGTATTACGGGTTGGATATTATACGATATTTTGGTTAATTAAGAGTGATATTGGTGTATGAGGCTTGACATAAGGCTCATTTTTTGATACATTTATACTTCGTACATTTACATGTTTGGACGTGATACGCCTTAAGCGTGCAGGTAGCACGTATGGGGTGGTCGCATGCAAAGAGGTGTCTGATGTTTGAACCAAGAGGCGAGTGGAATAACCTTTTGAAATCCGCTGGTAAGTTGTTGGAGAGTTCGGGCGAGTGCTCGTTCATGCGCTGCAAGCGTGTGGTGGCGGCCCGAAGGATCTGAAGAAGCTGCTTGCTGAGAGGAGTGATATTCCGTTTCGTGTGGCGAAGATTTTGCTTGGTCATCCAATGGTTGCTCCGTGGGAGCTTGATTTCCCTGAGTTTGCTCCTGATTTTGAGTGCCTTACGCTGCGTGATGATGAAGGTGTCGAGTGGGAGGATTTTCGCGAGCTTCGATTCATTCAGTTTTCCGAGATTGAGATGGTGCGGACAGGGCGTTCCGACTGGGATCCAAAGTTCGAACCAACGTGCGATTTGTATCGCTGTGGTCTTGTGATGTCCGAGTCCAAGGTAGGTGGACACAGCTTGGTGCTCGAGTGTTCGCGCAGTAGTGGTGCTGCGGATCGATACAATCCCATTTTTCTCGCTGATGCTGTTCGTGTTGCCTCTCAGGTTTCTTTCCCTGATGAGTTGCTTGGTGTTCGAGTTTTGTTTCCTGGTACTGTTGTTCGTCGGTATGATGGTATGTGCTTTATGCCTTCTGTGAAGTTTGGTGCCTCAACTCAGGAGTTCATGTGGGTCTCATTGGACGAGGAATATGGATCCAACTGTTGGGTTCCCAGGCTGATGGATGATGCAGTGGCTCAGGTTCATGCACATCGTGTTCGATTGAAACGATCGCAGCGTGGATATACGTCTGTGTAATGTGTATTGCCCGCCGAGCTACGTGCTCGAGCGGGTCTTTTTTTATATACTGAATGTGGTAGAATAAGTATAATCACATGAATAAGAACGAAGCAAAAAAACGCATTGAAGTGCTGAAAAAAGAGATTAATCATCATCGATATCTGTATCATGTATTGGATAAGGTAGAGATTTCTGATGGTGCACACGATTCCTTGAAAAAGGAATTGTTTGATTTGGAGATGGATTTTCCTGAATTTGCGACAGACGATTCGCCGACGCAACGTGTTGGTGGAGAGGCTTTGACGAAATTTACGAAGGTTGAGCATGCTATACGGATGTTGTCTTTGAATGATGCATTTTCAGATGAGGATATGGAAGATTGGGTGAAGCGTTTATCGAATTTTGCTGCGAGTGAGGATTTTGCTTTGCCGAGCTACGAATTCTTTGCTGAAATTAAAATGGATGGTTTGGCGATTTCTTTGTTGTATGAGGAGGGAGTTTTGGTTCGTGCGGTGACACGTGGGGATGGAAGAGTTGGTGAGGATGTAACGGCGCAGATTAAAACGATTGATGCGATTCCATTGCGATTGCGTGATACAAAAGATTTTGATGCACAACGATCGATCGAGATTCGTGGGGAGATTTATATGAAGAAGTCGGTGTTTGAGAAATGGAATAAGCTCGCGGAAAAAACAGGAGGACAGATTTTGTCGAATCCGCGGAATGCTGCGGCGGGATCGATTCGGCAGTTGGATCCGAAATTAACAGCGGCACGCAAGCTGAGTTTTTTTGCGTATGATGTGAAGACGGATTTTGGTCAGAAGACGCACGAGGAGTCGCATGAGATTGCGGCGGCGTTAGGTGTGCCGGTGAATCCATTGGCGAAGCGGTTTAAGACGATTGAAGGGGTTTTGAAATATTTCCATTCTTTTGAGGGTGCGAAGCGTGAGAAGTTGGATTATTTAGCGGATGGGATGGTTGTGCATGTGAATGATAATAAATTGTATGAGAAGTTTGGGTATGTGGGTAAGGCACCGCGTGGTTCGTTGGCTTTGAAGTGGCCGGCTGAGGAGGTGACGACAGTGGTTGAGGATATTGGTGTGCAGGTTGGTCGGACGGGTGCGTTGACGCCAGTTGCGCGGCTGACGCCGGTGAATGTTGCGGGTGTGATCGTTTCAAATGTAACATTGCATAATGAAGATCAGATTCGACGGTTGGATGTTCGTGTGGGGGATACTGTTATTGTGCGTCGAGCTGGTGATGTGATTCCGGAGATTGTGCGTGTACTGATCGGGATGCGACCCAAAGGAGCGAAGGAGTATCATTTACCGAAGGAATGTCCGGTGTGTGGTATGCAGGTTGATCGTAAAGAAGCTGCATCAAAAAAAGGAAAGAGTGTTGCGGTGTTTTGTCCGAACAAAAAATGTCTCGCGAAGCAGTCTCAAGCACTTAAGCATTTTGTTTCTAAGAAAGCATTTAATATTGATGGGTTGAGTGTGAAGATTTTGGATCGTTTTGTTGAGGAAGGTTTTATTCATGATTTTGCGAGTGTGTTTGAATTGGATCGTGAGAAAATCGCGCCGTTGCATGGGTTTGGTGAAACATCTGCTGAGAATATCGTTCGTGAAGCAGCAGATCGAAAACGTGTTGAGTTATATCGGTTTTTGTATGCACTTGGTATTGAGCATGTTGGAGAAGAAACATCTCGTGATGTTGCTGAGCGGATCGCCGCAAGTGATAAAGCGACGTCTCATAAGCCGTCTTTTCTTGTCTCATATTTCAGTATAAAATCTGAGGAGGATTTGTCGCAGTGGCGTGATGTTGGGCCAATTGTTGCTCGCAGCATCAAAACATGGTTTGATGATGAGGACAATCGGCTTCTTATGGACAGGTTTGAGGGGGTTGGTGTGGTATTATTGATGCCAGATGCGGATGTTGGTGATGATCGTTTTGGAGGTAAGACGTTCGTGTTTACAGGTGAGATGTCTCAGATGTCGCGTGATGAAGCGAAGAAGCGCATTCGAGCATTAGGCGGAAAGACAACTATAAGTGTATCGAAGAAAACTGATTACGTTGTGGCAGGAGACAATCCAGGATCCAAGTATGAGAAGGCTCGTGTACTGGGCGTGACGCTTCTCAATGAGCAAGAATTTACGAAACTCATAAACTAAACCCTATACCCTAACCCCTACACCCTCATAGTATGTCAGATATTAATCTACAAGACCTGCAAGCACTTGCGAAGTTGTCGTTAACTCAGGAAGAACAAAAGGCATTTCCTGAGCAGATGGAATCCATCTTGAGTTATGTTGATCAACTCAAGGAAGTTGATGTGAGTGATCAGCATGTGCATCGTCAGGCGCTTCAGGAATCTGATTTGCGTGAGGATGTTGCCCAAGAAACGACGCCGGAGGTTCGTGAGCGATTGTTTGCGAATATGCCGCGAAGTGAAAGTGGTTATTTAGAGGTTCCTGAGGTTTTTGTAGAGTAATTATGACAACAACTCTGTCATCCTGAACGCAGCGATAGCGAAGTTGATGGATCCCGTCGAGTATCTGGCGAGATCCTTCTCCCAAACGCGGGGATAAACTAAAACGAAGGCTATATTAATTCAACGCTCAGGATGACGTGCTTAGAAAATATGGATATAAAAGAAATTACAATTTCAGATGCATTAGAAAAAATGGAGAGCGGTGAAATGACTGCGTTATCTCTTTTGGAAGCATGTTTGAAGAATATCGCAGAACAAGAATCTGATATCCAGGCTTTTTTAGAAGTGTGGGAGGAGGATGCGCGTGCGCAGGCGGTTTCAGTTGACGAGCGTCGTGCGAGCGGCAAACCAGTTGGTATGTTGGCTGGGATTCCGATTGCGATTAAAGATAATATGTTGTGGGTTGATCATACGGCCTCCGGTGCATCTAAAATTTTAGAACCATATAAAGCTGCGTATAGTGCGACGGTTGTTGAGCGATTATTGGATGAAGACGCTGTTTTGATTGGACGTACGAATTTGGATGAATTTGCATGTGGTGGATCGACAGAAAATTCTGGTTTTGGTCCAACGCATAATCCACATGATCCGACTCGTGTGCCTGGTGGGTCTTCTGGTGGCTCTGCGGCTGCTGTCGCCAGCGGAATGTGTTTGGCTGCGCTTGGTTCTGATACGGGTGGTTCTGTTCGTCAGCCTGCGAGTTTTTGTGGTGTGGTTGGCTTGAAACCGACGTATGGTAGTGTATCTCGATATGGTTTGATGTCTATGTCTTCGAGCTTGGATCAGATTGGTCCTTTGGCGAAAACGGTTGATGGGTGTGCTCGTGTGTTTGGGGTTATTGAGGGGAAGGATGTGATGGATGCAACGAGTGTGGATCATCCTCCGACGGTCGTTGAGGGAGTTGCTCATGGTGAGGACGATACATCTTTGAAAGATATAACGATTGGTGTGCCGAAAGAATATTTTGAAGCTGGGGGTATTGATGAGGCTGTAGCAGAACAGGTAAAGACGGCGATTGCATCACTGGAAGAGAGGGGTGCGACGATTAAAGAGGTGAGTTTGCCGAACACAAAATATGCACTTGCTGCTTATTATGTACTGATGCCATCTGAGGTTTCATCAAATACTGCACGCTATGATGGTGTGCGATATGGATTATCAAAGGGTGATTCTTTGGACGATGTGTATGTAGATTCTCGAACGGAAGGCTTTGGAGCTGAAGTGAAACGTCGTATTTTGCTGGGTGCCTTTTCGCTGTCGGCTGGATATTCAGATGAGTATTATAAAAAATCTGTGGGTGTACAGAAGGAGATTTCAAACGATTTCATGAAGGCATTCGATCAGTGTGATGTAATTATCGGTCCGACATCTCCGGTGACGGCGTTTAAGCTGGGAGAACGTATTGCGGATCCAATCACGATGTATTTATCGGATGTGTATACGGTTTCTGCAAACTTGGCTGGAATTCCTGCGATTAGTGCTCCATGCGGGGAGGCGAATAGTATGCCAGTTGGGATTCAATTGATGACTCCACATTTCCGTGAAGATCGATTACTACATGTAGCTTCATTAATTAAACAGTAAGTTTATGACAGACGAGCAAGACGTAGCAGACCCGTACATGAATAAGTGTCCGCTTCCGCCGGCGATGCAGTATAAGTTGGAAATGGCGCAACGACTCGAATTGATTCAGAAAGAATTTAACGATGGGTTTCAGTTTTTGTATCCGTTTAAAAAAGAAATTTCTATTTTTGGTTCTGCACGTTTTAAGGAGGATCATAAGTACTATGTGATGGCTCGTGATTTAGCGAAGCAGTTGGGTGAAGAGGGGTACACAATTATTACTGGAGGTGGTCCGGGGATTATGGAAGCAGCGAATCGTGGAGCGCAGGAGGCTGGTGCACCTTCTGTTGGTTTGAATATTGAGTTGCTAATGGAGCAGCGCGTGAATCCGTATGTTGATGAGGACAAATCACTTGGTTTTCATTATTTCTTTTCTCGTAAGGTAATGTTGTCTGCAGCAAGTCAGGCGTATGTTGCGTTCCCTGGTGGGTTTGGAACGTTGGATGAGTTGTTTGAGATGATTACATTGATTCAAACAAAAAAGATGGAAGCTGTGCCGATTGTGCTGGTTGGTTCTGAGTTCTGGAAGCCTTTGGTTGATTGGATTATTTCAGAGATGCGAGATGATGAAGAAACGATTTCTCCTAAAGATATTGATATTTTCAAGTTGGTAGAATCGAATGAAGAAGCAATGGAGATTCTTCGAACGACAACTGAACGAAAGATATTTTAAAAGAGGGTGTAGGGTGCAGGGTAGAGGGTGTAGAAAATGTATCGCGAAGCGATGATTATAAATTGTCTCCTGCGGCGACTCGTTTGCTATACCCTAAACCCTACACCCTCAACCCTATGGAGTATGATCCCGTCATTTCAATACACCCATTTCTTCATCGGCCCTATACAGATTCAAGTATGGGGTTTGTTTGTTGCGCTGGGAGTTTTGTTGGCGGTATGGTTGGCAACTGAGGCAGCGAAAAAGCGAGGGCTGGATTACAAAAAGTTCTCGGATATTTTGTTTTGGATTATTGTGTGGTCGTTTGTTGGTGCGCGATTAGGGCATGTGGTGTTGTATGAATGGGCGTATTATTCGCAGCACCTTGCCGATGTGGTGAGTTTCAGCGAGGCCGGTGTTTTTCCATGTGCGCCCAGCATCCAGTGAGACGAACACCCCGGTGCCAGCAAATGAATAGCCGCTATGACGTGGCTGGGTTTCGCCGGTGCCAACCCAGAGTAT
>CAZHXK010000037.1:0-12643 GCA_964536565.1 uncultured Gammaproteobacteria bacterium | reverse complement strand
AACGAAATTGCACAAACCGTAGCGGCAACCAACGAACCATTTGTAAACTGGTGGGTACATGGCGAATTTGTCGTTCTTGCAGATGAAAAAATGGCGAAATCAAAAGGGACAGGTGTCACACTCACCTCTTTAGCAGAACAAGGATTCGACCCCCTCGCCTATCGATACCTCATCTTAAATACACATTATCGCTCTCCTTTAACCTTCACGACAGAAGCACTCGAAGCCGCACAAAACGCACTTCACAATATCCGAGACGAAGTACGTTCATGGAATAAACCATCTTATGTCGACGAAAAATGGCTGACACAGTTCAAAGAAAAACTAGAAGACGACATCAACACCCCACAAGCACTCGCGCTTATGTGGGAAATCATCAAGTCGGATCATCCATCAGAATTAAAATCCGCAACACTCCTCAGCATGAATCACGTCCTCGGATTAAAACTCGACCAATGGATTGCCATCCCACTTGAAGTACCAGATAAAATCACACAACTTGCCTCCGACCGAAAAGCTGCACGAGAAAACAGAAATTTTACAGCTGCAGATGAACTCCGCATCGAAATAGAAAACGCCGGGTACATCGTAGAAGACACACCCGACGGATTCGAGATATTAGAGAAATAGAACCCTGAAACAAAAAACCGCCATGACAGGCGGTTTTTTATATTCGTACATCTCTTTAGTGTCATTCCCGCAAATGCGGAAATCCTGACTCATAAACCAAATCTTTCCACTCAGGATTCACCCCCTCAATTGTATTTAATTTCCATTTCCGATTCCACTTCTTCATTGCTTTTTCTCTTGCTATAGCCTGGCCGACGTGCACATATTCTTCTAGATAGACGACGCGATCCAATCCATATTTTTGCGTAAACCCTCTTACTGTTTTTTCCTTATGTTCTTTTGCTCTGCGCGCAATGTCATTTGTTACGCCAATATACAATGTACCGTTCCGTTTACTGGTCACGATATATACGTAATACATAAGCTGGATCCCCGCATTCGCGAGGATGACACTTCGTCGCATTAGAAGGATGACAATTTTATTACGACAAATATTCCACGAAGACAGACTCGCCAAATGAGATGGAGTGTGCCTGCTTGGACTGAGTGACGAAATGAGGCGTACTAGACGTACGTCGAATAAGAAACGAATGAAAGCAGGCGCGATCCGCTCATTTCGCGAGTCTCAAAGCCACTTCTTATTAATGTAAAACCAATACGACAACACCGCCAAAACCCACATCCCTCCAAACACAATCCAAAATCCACCCGGTCCCCGAAATGGCAGCCCTTCTAAATCCATCGCAAACGTCGTTGTCACCAGCGACAGAGGCAACATCATCGCCGTTAACATCGTCAACAACTTCATAATCTCCCCCGTCTTCACATTTACATCACTCGCAAACGCGTCGTGAATACTGCTAATAGTATCTTGATAATTCTGTGTTAAATCCCAATTCTCTTTTGCATCTTCCTTTAGTTCCAGCATTGCACGATCAAAATCTTTCCATGCCATATTCGCTGTACCATATGCCGTCAGTTTACTAATCAAGCGTTTATGCGATTGTACAGCAGATCGAAACGTTGAAACATTCATCTTAATGCGCAAGATTTCAGCAATAGTTTCTGATCGATGCCCTCCTGCAATCACCTGACCATGCATGTTATCGATATCATTTCCGATATGAACCATCATTTCCTGAATTCCATCAAGCAGATGCGCCAAAATCCGATACATCACCTGACCAGCCTCACCATCAACACACACAGGAAATGTGGAATCAGCACAATTAGTAAAGTACTCTTTAATGGATTCCAATTTATTCTGATGAACTGTAACAACGTAGTTCTTTCCCAAAAAGAAGTCCACTTCTGTGCGATGCATGACACCGGTAACACGATTATACGTTGGAAACATCATGATCACAAACAAATAACCATCTCGCTCAACTATTTGCGGACGCTGTGTTGGCGGTAATGCAGAAGCTAAATCCGCATCATCAAAAGCGAACTGTTTTTTTAGTTCTTGCATTTCTTTAGCAGTTGTCGCCTTCACATTCACCCAACTAAAATCACCGTTGGTTAACGACTCAATTGTTTTGAGTTTTGATTGCTGCTTCTGCTTCCTCCTTGGTGGCATAGTCACTTATTATAGCACACTAAAGTATGATATACTGTGAACAAACCTAGACAATCTCTAAACCCTACACCCTCAACCCTACACCCTTAAAAATATGCCAGAATCACCCAATCTCATTTCCTCAGAACAACCACCGAAAAAAGCAACACAAGAGTCCACTCCGAACATTCCCCAAGCTCCCGAACAACAAGAACAACCAAAAGCACAAACCGAAACACAAGCACCAGCCATCCAGACAACTGCACTTCCAACAGTTGAAACACCAGCACTCGGTGATGAAACCTTCAATAAAGTCGAAGGGATTTTGTCGAAAGATTTGGATGAATACTATCAAGCAATGAACCCACAAGAGCAACAGCGGTTTCAAGCAGAAGGAGAAAAAGTATCTCACGAAATCGCAAACATGCTCGACAAGGGAAAAGTGTCATTCAAAAAATTCGTTACGCTCATCACAGGATGGCTCAAACTCATTCCTGGCGTTAATAAATTCTTTCTGCAAAAAGAAGCAAAACTTCGAGCTGATGAAATCATCCGCGACCACGAAGAAGAAAAAGGTCACCCCGGATTATTTGGTGTTATGCTCGCACAAGCAGATCTCTTCTCTCAACCAAGCGCCGCAGGGACACCAATAAGCACAGGCAGCGCAGTAGGTTCTGATCTCGTCGTCATTATCAGCGTCAGTGTTCTTGCGCTCATCGCTGTCATATCACTGCTCATATATATCCGATGGCTCCTACGCTCAAAACACGATTTCGGACCTGATGCACACCTCACGACACTCCAACTATCTATCCCAAAGGAACAGCAACTCAAGGATAAGACAGGAGACGCGAGCATCGAACAAATCCGCGCACAAATCGCAACCGGAGAATCATTTCTATCAACCATCGGCGGGCTCAAAGCACAACGCGGCATCATGGCGTGGTTTTTTGGTAGATCAGACCAAATCTCTTTTGAAATTGTCGCACAAGATGGCCTCATCTATTTTTACATGGCAGTACCTAAACGATACCGCTCACAAATCGAACAGCAACTACAAGCTCAATACCCCAGCATGCAGATCGATGAAGCAGACGATTACAATTTTTTTAAACCAAAGGATGTCGTGATTGGTGCAACACTCCAATTCACTAAACCATACTCATACCCTTTCAAAACATATCAACAGACTGAAACCGATCCACTCAACGGTTTATTAAATCCACTTACAAAAATTGGTGATAATGCCGGCGTTGCTATTCAATACGTCGTGCGATCCGCAAAAAAGGAATGGCGCGGAGCATCAAAAAAAGCTGGAAAAGACCTAGCTGAAGGGAAAAAAGAATCATCAGGCATCGTTGGTGCCATCTCTACTACCGTTGCATTAGGCACAGGCGGCGAAATGAACAAAGGCGAAGTCAAACCCCCTCACCAACCAACACAAATGGAACAAGAGCTCATCAAAAAAATTGATGAGAAACAATCACGCGCAGGACTTGATTGCAATGCTCGCATTATTGTTTCTGCACCTCAAGACGGAGCAGCTCAAATCATCTTAAAAAACGTACTCTCTGGTTACAGCCAATACAACATGTACCAATTCGGAAATTCGTTTAAAGCGCACGTTCCATCGAAACCAGCAAAACTCATTGAACAGTTTATTTATAGGAAATTTGATAAAAAACAAAACATTCTCGTGAACACAGAAGAAATGGCGAGTCTCTGGCATCTCCCTACGCCATACATGGAAATCAGTAACATTAAATGGCTCACATCCCGTTCAGCTCCGCCTCCAGAAAACGCACCCACAGAAGGTATTGAAATTGGCTTTAACATGTATCGTCGCAAACGAACTGAGGTTCGCATGAAAGTGAAAGATCGCCGACGACATCTGTATGCCATCGGAATGACTGGTACAGGTAAATCCACACTTCTTTCAAACATGGCATCGCGTGATGCACAGCTAGGCAATGGCTTTTGTATCATGGACCCACACGGAGACTTAGCCGATGCTGTTATTGGAACCATCCCACCATCTCGTATCGATGATGTTGTTTATTTTGATCCCGCAGACACTGAACGCCCAATCGGACTCAACATGCTCGAATTCGACCCAGCACATCCACAACAGAAAACATTTGTCATTAACGAGTTCTACAACATTCTGGATCGCATGTATAATCTTAAGGAGACTGGTGGTCCGATGTTTGAAACATACCTAAGAAATGCCATTCTCCTGAACATGTCCCATCCAGAATCGGGAAACACGATCATGGAAATTTCACAGGTTCTTGCCGACGAAGAATTCCGCAACTTTAAACTTAGTAAATGCGACAACAAACAAGTCTCGGATTTTTGGATCAAAGAAGCCGGAAAGGCCGGTGGTGAAGCATCCCTTCAAAACATGGTCCCCTACATCACTTCAAAGCTCAACCAATTCATCTCAAACGACATCATGCGTCCGATTATCGGTCAGCAAAAATCATCACTGGATTTCCGAGACATCATGGATAATAAGAAAATTCTTCTTATCAATCTTTCAAAAGGTAAGCTTGGCGAAAAGAACTCTAACCTCATCGGCCTCATTCTGATCGGTAAAATCCTCCAAGCTGCACTCGCTCGTGTCGATACCCCCGAAGAAGAACGACAGGATTTCTATGTATATATCGATGAGTTCCAAAACTATCTCACAGACACCATCGCAACTATTCTTGCCGAGGCGCGAAAGTATCGACTCATCCTCAACGTCGCTCATCAATACATCGGGCAGCTCGAGGAAATGCCCGCAGTAAAAGACGCGATCTTTGGTAATGTTGGAACAAAAGTCAGTTATCGTATTGGTGTTGAAGATGCTGAATTCATGGCAAAAGAATTTGAACCCGTCTTTAATCAGTTTGATCTCATGAATGTTGCTTCATATAACTACTATGTAAAACTCATGATTGATAACGCTGCTGCTCGACCATTCAATGTTGCAGCATATCCCCCACCAGAATCAGACCGAGAACTCCAAGTAGCACTCAAAGAAATCTCTCGTTTGACCTATGGCCGAGACCGTGAAATTATTGAGCGAGAAATTAAGGCGCGAAATAAAGGATAGTATGAAAGCAGGAATCGACTACACAGGCATCTGCGTCGTATTTTATTATCATGATGGCGATGGGAATCTTTTGATGCACAAACGTAGCGCTGCATGCCGCGATGAAAACCATCGGTGGGACTGCGGTTCAGGTCAACTTGAGTTCGGCGAAAATCCAGAACAGGGAGTGCTCAGAGAAATTATGGAGGAATATGGATGCGCGGGTACTATCGAAAAAAAATTAGAACCAGTTTCCATCATACGAACACAACAAGAAAAGAAAACGCATTGGCTTGCAATCCCCTTCATCATCAAAGTAAACAAAGACGAAGTTTCTATCAACGAACCAGAAGCTATGGATGACATTGGTTGGTTCTCGCTACATCAACTCCCCAGTCCCCTACACAGCTCAGTCGAATGGTATATACCCCAGATAATGCCTGAACTGAAGCAACTTATGTACAACAAAGAAACCGCGTAAAATATCCCCAGAAATGGGGATATTTTGTTACTAATAGCAGCCTCAAAGAGGTCTTGCCAAATAGAGTTTGGTTCGATAAGGTAAGTGCACGTAAAACATATGGAAAACAAACAACCAAACGAAAAATTTTCTAAAATCACAGACATTCTCGGTAGCGCTGCCTTTTCAGGTTTTCAAGCCGTAACTACCAAAGAACAAGAAACACAATCGAACGTAGACTCAGCTCCACCACCAAAAACAGAAGATAGAAAAATGGCTGTAGTTCGCGAAGCACTCAGAGACATCTCCGAGAAACTTTTAAATGTTGCCAAGCTTTTGGATGATGACACACTCATGCCTGCAAACCTCATCACCCGACCAGTCAGTCTTGATGACGCAGAACCTATCGATGGTACCATCATCGAAGGAGTATTCGATGGCCAACACATGATCGGCGCAGATGGAAAACAGTACACCATCCCACCCAACTACGCATCAAAATCAAAATTAGTAGAAGGAGATTTGATGAAACTCACCATCACCAAACTCGGAGCATACGTGTTCAAACAAATTGGTCCAACAGAACGAGCACGTCTTCGCGGAAACATCGTACAAGACCAAGAAACAAAACAGTACGGAGTATACGTCGACGGAAAAACATATTTCGTACTCAAAGCATCAATTACGTTTTACAAAGGAAACATCGGAGACGAAGCAATTATCTTCGTACCACAAGACTCACCATCACAATGGGGAGCAATCGAAAACATCATCAAAACAAACATCTAAATATGATTGCAGTTTTACTCGCAGCCGGACAAGGCATGCGTCTCAAACCTTACACAGAAGACCGAACAAAAGGATTAGTCAAAGCAGGAGATCGACCACTTTTTGACTACGTCCTGAATTTTATTAAAGACATTGGAGCAGACCACACTATCGTCGTCGGAGGATTTGAAGCTGAAAAAGTCCGAACATACCTGAACGAACATAATCACGACGCAACCTTCCTCACCATCAACGAACTTACAAAAGGAAACCTAGGAACACTTTTAGTGGCACTTCCCCACATTAACGACTCAATGTTAGTGCTCAACTCAGATCATATCTACAAACGATCAATCGCACCTGTCATCGCCAAGCAATGTTTCGGTATCACTGCATTCTGCGACACAGACCGCGTACTTGGCACAGACGACATGAAAGTTGAACGAAATGGAAACCACGTAAAACATATTTCAAAAAAACTTACTGAATGGACAAATGGATATGTCGGGATGACATACATTGATAAATCCCAACTCTCACTGTATCGCGAAACTGCACAGCGATTATACGATGATTCTGATGGCACGTTCGCCGTCGAAGGAATTCTGGCAGAGCTCGCCAACAAAAACCACGCTGTAAGTATTGGAGACATCTCAGGACATGGCTGGCTCGAAATCGATAACGAAGAAGAGCTTATTACAGCAGACCGCGAAATTAAAAAGAATCCATCACTCTACATCGATACAAAAAAGCACCCAGCCTTTACTGAAGCCAAGGTGAAAGATACAATGCTTGCATAATACCTTCTTAACCAAACCCCATGCTCTACCGAACTCACCGTCCTCAACAATGGTCTGATCTCATCGCACAACCGCACGTTTCAAAAACTATTACACAAGAAATTGTCTCCAATACACTCGCACACGCTTTTTTATTTTGTGGACCACGAGGAGTTGGAAAAACAACATCAGCACGTCTCCTCGCCAAATCACTTAACTGCAAAGACAGAAAAGAAAAATCTGCAGAACCATGCAATACGTGCGAAAGCTGCACGACTATCGCCGCAGGACAATCCATCGACGTCATCGAAATTGATGCTGCTTCACACACAGGCGTAGATAATGTTCGCGAGAATATCATCGAAAACGCACGTTTCACTCCAACGTCAGGAACATACAAAGTCTTCATCATCGATGAAGTCCACATGCTTTCAACCAGCGCATTCAATGCACTTTTAAAAACTATCGAAGAACCACCAGCACACGCGATGTTTGTCATGGCAACAACAGAAGCACACAAGGTTCCTGCCACCATCTCATCACGTTGCCAACAATTCACTTTTAAACACATCTCGGCAGAAGATATCAAAAACCGACTCGCAGAACTCTCAAAGAAAGAAAATATTGAAGTAGATGACGAAGTGCTAGCACATGTTGCATGGCGAGCTCAGGGATCAATGCGAGACGCAGAGAGCCTACTCGGACAAATCACCGCCATCGCAAAAGAAGGTAAAGTCACATCAGAATTAGCCGAACAAGTACTCCCTACGAGAAAAAATGAGCAACTAATCTCATACCTCAACGCTGCGCTAACCGGCAACTCACAGGCCAGCCTCTCTTCCCTCAACGAGATCATTGAAACTGGTGCAAATGTACCTCATATTATAGACGATGCAATTGATATCGTTCGGGCATTACTATTACTCAAATCAACACAATCAGCAGGCACATCTTTTTTTAACGCATCGGATAAAGACGAACTGAAGAGCATTGCAGATGCCACAGAAACAAATCGACTGCTATCAGCGCTCGATACCCTACTCAGACGAAGAAGTGAAATCGGACTCTCCCCTATTATCCACCTTCCACTTGAAATGGCTGCAATTGAGATCGCACTGATGGCCCCTGAATTTACAGAAGCAGCCATCACCCCAAAAGCAGTACAACCCGCAAAGCAAGATGTTCAACCGAAGGCGAAACAAGAAGCCACACCACAAATAAAAGCTGAGAAGGTTAAGGCTGTAAATCCAACACCCGACGAAGCAAAAGAAGAAACACCTCAGACAGCCACAGAAGCACCCGCACAACCAGAAACACCTCCTACTGATGCGACTATCGACATGAAAGCAGTCAAAGCAAACTGGAATGCATTTCTCGAACACCTCCACACGTACAACCACTCCCTCCCACTGATCATGAAAACATGCAAACCCACGAAACTCGAAGGCTCAAGCATCACCCTCTCATTTCCATACGAATTTCATAAAAAACGTATCGATGAGCCACAAGTAAGAGACATGATCCACAAAGCACTCACGGATACATACAAAACAACACTCACTATCGAAACAGTCGTGAATGAAGCACAAGCAGACGAATCAGACAAAGTCGTTGCTGAAGTACTCAAAACATTCGGCGGAACGGTAATTGACGGATCCTAAAGATCCACGTATCATAATGCCACATTCGGGGATCGTCTAATGGCAGGACTCGGCGCTGTCACGCGGATAGTGCGTTTAGATGATACATAGCGTATCTGCCGAAAATCGTGAATAAGCGAGGAGGTGATATGACTTATCACAGACGAGCTTTGAACAATTTGCAGGCGGTACGAATGTTTCAGATAAATGTAATATCCACGTGACAGCGCCGCTGTTTCTGGTGCTAGCTATCGGGGTTCGCGATTTCAATCGAAGCGAGCGAAATATCAAGTTCACTTGTATTTCCGAGCACAGTGCGAAAATCCCTCATACCACTATCGTGATATGAACATCCCTGTCCCTGATAAAAAAGACCAGGATTCACAATTTTATATATAATATTCGGGGATCGTCTAATGGCAGGACTCTAGTTTCTGGTGCTAGCTATCGGGGTTCGAATCCCTGTCCCCGAGAAAAATAGATGTCGAAAGACGTCTATTTTTATTTCCCGCAAAAAATGGTATAAATGGTATCTACTCACTAAACATAATATATGTTCGACCCATCCGGATTTGATAGCCCCATCCCACTAGACGACATTCTAAACGATCTGCCTGAAAAAGAAGAACAAGCACTACAAGCCGAAGCAGACGGGGGCGACGGAGGAAATGGAGGGAACGGAGGAAATAACAACCTTCCATCAGCATCAGCCCCAGAAGACCCAGAAAAGCCAGAAGGCTCAAACAAAGCATAATCAAATAAAAAGCATCCCAGTGATGCTTTTTTGAATCCATGCAACATACTTAATCTATTGACTATTTATACATCAGCTGCTACAGTCCCCTCAACAGATCTTTCACAGGAGCACACATGTCACATATCGTAACCATCCCTGGAATCGAAGAAAAACCAGCACGAAAACTCTCGCTACCCGGCCGCACAGATGACGGATTGACCCTCCTCGGTTTGTCTCTCAGCCTCAATCCATCAGACCTCGCAGCGATGAGTGAACACGCTCGAGTTGAGATGTCTGACATCGCCGTCGACATGCTCGCATCCGAAGCCAGCCTCCTTGTGCAAACTGCTCACAAGACATTCAGTGATCACAGACCACTCGCATTATCACCAGAAGTACTCTGGTACGCGATCATGCATGAAGTTGCGACATACATCAAGGCAAACCCGGAAACTCATGCTGAATTTTTCGGCGGCAACACCGATCAGAAAAAACTCATTGAAATTCGAGATGATGATCCGACAGCATCGAATTGGCAGAGACCAATCTCAATGCTGTACGACAAACTCTCAAAAGCACTTCCTGATCAAACCATCGAACTCTTCATTCCACCATTCTCAACACTGACGGATGAAAGCAGGACCGCGCTGATGATCGCAATGTTCGACACAGCTTCACCATACTTCGAATTCGCCGTCAGCTCGCTATGTGGTATTCCGCGCATCAAACTTGTTGGGGAAGTCCGAGATTGGGAGTTACTCCTTCAACACACCAACAGCTTCGCTGAAATCTTCACCGGACTGAAAGACTACTTCGCCGGTCTGCAGCCAGTTCTCAAAACAATTCTAGAAACCGTACAAGGTGTAGATCACACAGAGTTCTGGAAATCGATATACAAAACCAAAAGTCATTCCGGAGAAGATACATACTTTAGCGGATGGCTCACCAGCCTCTTCGCCTATGTGTATGCAGAAACAAGACCACAGCTGAAAACCAACTTCGACTGGAAGCAGCGCTCACAACTCGACTACCACCAATGGGACACACCAGCCATGATCCCCTCACATATTTCCGTTGTGGATTTCAAGTGGAAGTGCTCCGGACGCGACATTCCCATGGGATTCGTCGGTGGCATCCTTGGCGTTACTCACGACGAAGATGGCTTCAGCACACCACAACTCGGTTACGCTGTCATCAAAAAATCCGAATAATACACAGACCGCATATGCGGTCTTTTTTTATTGGTACAAAAAGAGCGTCCTCGCAAGGACTCCCTTACAAACCTAAAACATTACATTAGAGAATGAACGCCGAAGCGATCGTTAATAAACCAAATAAAACAACAAACAAACCAACGTTTACCTTGCGTGCAAACACCATCAAACCATGAATTGTAATTAACCCGAATACAAATGCGACAAACAACCCAATCAACGACTCACTTGTAAGCGTCATCTCCCCTGCCTGCAACACAATGTTCGCCCCCAACACGATCGGCATGCTCATCAAAAAACTAAGTCGCAACGAAGACACATCATGGAACTTCCGCAACAACAACGCAGCCACCGTTAACCCAGAGCGCGATAAACCAGGAACAATCGCAAACCCCTGCACAATACCCAACACAACCGCGTCTCGCATTGTCACATCCTTTTCCTTACGCACACCAACTACTTTTTTACTCAGCTGCAAATACCCCGTTACAAGCAATGATACACCGACTAACATCACAACCCAGAATGCCTGACCACCCAAAACCTCCATAAAACCCTCCAACGCTTTCAATAGCACAAAGCCGATCGCACCAGAAATCAATGTAGAAACAACCAAGAAATTCAGTAATGACTTCGTTTGTTTATCCGCTTTCTTATACCCAAACAATCCCCTCAACAACACAACAACATCCCTCCAAAAATACACAAGCGCTGCAAAAAATGTACCCACATGCAACCACAACGCAAATGCAACCATCTCAGCAAAGCCACCAGATGCATCAAAAAACAATGTTTGCGCCAACACAATCATCCCCTCACTTGAAACAGGCAACCACTCTGCAATACCCTGAATTGCACCCAACACGAATGTCTCCATCATAATTATTTCTTCTTATTCTTCTTACGAGCTTTCTCTTGTAAATCTATCGCCGTATCCGTCTCATCGACTATCTCCAACTTCAAAATCTCTTCCACAATATCTTCCAGCGTAACCACACCCTCAAAACCGCCATATTCATTTTTAACTATCGCGATATGATGCTTACTTGAAATAAAGTCGGCCAATACGGTATCAAGCGTGTTTGTATCCAAAACCTCGTGTAAACGATCCGGGCGACACACATCTCGTAACTTCCCTTTCTGATTCACCAACAAATCCTTCGTATACAAAATTCCAATCACATTATCAGTTGATTCCAAATACACCGGAATACGAGTATAACCCTCCAATGCAACCTCCTTCAACAAGGGACGAGATATCTCTATCTCCCCATCCAACATAAATACAACTGTCCGAGGCGTCAGCACATCATGCACCGTATTCGATGAAAATGATAATGCACCATGAATAATTCGCTCTTCACTCTCAGTCACATCACTAATCGACGAATCTTCATGCTCTTCAACAATCTTCATCAGCTCTTTCTTTGAGTACACAGTTGGAACCTCGTCCCCCAATAGTTTATCTAACACCCATGCAATCGGCCAACACACAGGATAGCCAATAATTATAAAAATGCGCACCAACCATGCAGTACGCGCACCAACTTGTAGTGCATATCGCGCAAAAGATGCCTGCGGAATAATCTCACCAAATATCACAATTAAACCGGTTGCGATCACACCAGCCATCACCCCACTCGCAATATTCCCAAGAAAAATCGCCAACGTGGAGTTGACCGCAACATTCCCCAACAAAAGCGTACACAGCAACAAGTTCCCCTTCTTCCGTACTGAATACACCTTCTTCGCCTGTGCATTCCCCAGCGCGATCTTTCTCTTCAACTCACTCTTATCCAGACTTAATAAACCAAGCGTAAGACCAGAAAATAAGCCTGA
>CAZHXK010000036.1:0-13420 GCA_964536565.1 uncultured Gammaproteobacteria bacterium | reverse complement strand
GTAGAGCATACTGGACACTGACTAAAAGACACGGGTTCAACTCCCGTCATCTCCATACTAAAAATACCACCTCATTTGGTGGTTTTTTTAATCTACGCGAGTTGAACCCTATTTTTATTTGGGTCCCGTCATCTCTTCTCATTTAGCACCATCCCACCTCAGTGAAATATATTACAACACAACCTCAACAAAAAGCATTGTAGCAGCAACCAGAACGAGCACAGCCTCCACAACAAGAGAAAAAGTATTGGAACCCTCATCCCCACGCCCCAATTGATCAAAGCTATCTCGAAGTGAATCTGCCTCCTTTTCATCAAAAAGTCCTGTTTGCATGATACCTAGCAGAGATGCCACATTCTTATATTTTACGGACTGTCGTGTTAAAAAAATATAATCCACCAACAGCTGACCAGCCCCGAAAAGCACTGAAACAAATAAAATACCAATTGCTCACCTTATAACAACAACATTAACACCCTCGTTCACTAAGTATTTCGTAGATAATTTTTTAATAGCTATAGCAAATGTAATCATCAGCTTCGCAAGCGTATCAAGTTTCTCATTCGCATATCTTGTCGCTTCTCGGGTGGTTGCAAGATATTCAGGACCAGCCACCCGAGCTATCTCCATCAATCCTTTCTTTTTTTGTTCATCCATAAGCCACATAAACTTACATAGATATTAAACACAAGAATAAGAACGATATAGCACCTATTCCTTATGGTCAAAAAAACCGAGCACATACGAGGCCCCACACTCTCGGAAATACAAAAACATACTCACTCCTCTCTCATCTCTCCTTCAACAGTTTCTTCAGTTTCTTTTTACACGCTTTCAAGCACTCATTCTGTTAACGCACACGCATATTTACTTCTCCATAATCTGAATAAGGTTCCCGCACGTATCATCAAAGATAGCTATCGTAACTTGATCCATCTTTGTTGGTTCCATCGTAAATGTTACTCCACGCTCTTTTAGTTTTGTGTATTCCGCTTGGATATCCACAACTCCAAAGGAAGCAGCAGGAATACCCTGTTCAAAAATTCCTTTCTGATATGCCAGTGCTGTCGGATTGTTATTTGGCTCAAGTAAAAGTTCAGTCCCCTCTTGGTCATCCGAAGATACTACCGTAAGCCATTTAAATTCACCAATAGGAACATCATGTTTTTTCACGAAGTCTAATGTATCGGTATAAAACTTTAAAGCTTTATCTTGGCTGTCTACAAATACACCCGTAAGTATGATTTTCATATGTATACTAATTCAATTCTAGATACACAAATACTTTTCTTTCGATGAGTTTACTGTGCAACAACAAAACCAAAACCTACTTCCCCTTCTCTCGTTTCGCTGCGCGCTTTTCCTTCAATGTCTTTGCTGGTTTCTTTTTTGCACTTTTTCGTGCGTCCATGCCTTTAGCCATATATTTTTGTTTATGTTAACTACTTACTGCCACCAGTATATACAACATCAGCATATAAACATAATCATCATTGACACATACCCATCTGACTGGTATTTTTAAGTGTGATCATTTCACAAAGGAGTATACAGCGTGCATAACATCCGTCCGTCTCTCGCCGTTATTGGCGGAATCATTATTGGAATCATTCTGTGTTTTCAATTACCCCTGTATGTGAATTCTCACCTATTCATGTGGTGCGGAACAACACTCATAGGAACGACTATCATGGTGGGTTTTGCCAATGCAGAATTCAGCAACAAACCAACACAACTACTGATGCTAACGTCATTCCTTATGCTCGCCGCAACATACACATCTGGCACACTACTAGCTGCATCCATATATAACACCATTGCATAGCGACCCTACGGGGTCTTTTTTATTACACCAATAACCATAACATCGAAGCATTTGTCAACCATCCAACGATACCCGTATGATATAAATATACTTGACAAAGTACAGAATTTCTGTAATTATAGGGAGTTCATTACAATTACATTGCATAACACATTTGGAGACTGACATGTCCACAATTCTCAGCACCGTCATCGGTGGAAATTATCGCATCGATGAAAAAATTGGTGAAGGGGGGATGGGGACCATATACAAAGGCCATCACCTCACACTTGACCGAACCATTGCGGTAAAAGTTTTACATCCACATCTCATTACAAACGAAGACATTACCAAACGATTTCATCGTGAAGCGAGAGCCGCAAGTCGACTGCGTCATGAGCATATCATCAGCATTATCGACTTCGGCAAAACTGAAGATGGTATGCACTACATGGTGATGGAATTCGTGACCGGAAAACCACTCGACCAGATCATTTACGAGATGGGAGTGATGAATCAACTTATCGTGATTCGACTCGCCATGCAGATCTGCCTCGCACTTGATGAGGCACACGCAAACGGCATCGTACATCGCGACATGAAACCTGAAAACGTCATGATCGAACGTCGTCGAACACACCCCATGTTTGTGAAAGTCGTGGATTTCGGCATTGCTAAAATTCTCGACCCAGAAACAGGCAACGCCAAAGGCACAAAACTGACGCGCGATGGATTTGTTTGCGGAACACCGGAATACGTTTCTCCAGAACAAGCGCAAGCGAAAGAACTGGATGGTCGAAGCGATCTATACTCGCTCGGCGTGGTTATGTTTCAAATGCTAACTGGTGACATCCCATTCAACGGGAACGCCCCTATCGACATCGCCATAAAACACTTGATGGAAAAACCCAAACCACCAAGTGAAAAAGGCATCACAATCGACAATGAGCTCGATCAACTCATTCTAAAGCTCATGGCCAAAGAACCAGACGATCGACCGGAGACGGCGCGCGACGTCTATGATTCACTCGAACGCATACTCGGTCGAATCTCAAGCACAAAAAAAGTAGAACGTGCGCAGACAGCCATGTCAGCGAAGCCAGTCACATCGACTGCAATAGTTGAAGCCATTCCCGTATACGATACACCTGCTGATTCGGGGAACGAAGTAACGAACGATAGCCCGACACAAATTACCAAAGGGACTCCGATACCACAGCAGAGTTCTGCTACGAGTATCAGCATGG
Source organism: uncultured Gammaproteobacteria bacterium (assembly GCA_964536565.1). GTDB lineage: Bacteria > Patescibacteriota > Patescibacteriia > Magasanikbacterales. Next base: position 10,369 of record CAZHXK010000036.1, on the reverse strand, counting down.
ATAGCTTAGCGAGCATCACAAAATCTCGCAGACCGCTCATGATTGCCTCAATTGCAGCAGTACTCCTCATTGGAATCACACTAGCCCTCTATCCAAGAGGAGAGCCGGATGATCAACAGGTGCATACTGCATCTGCCGCAGAAATCTACACCAAACAGGAAGATGTTGATCCAGTTGCAATTGCACCTAAAACACCAGACATCATTGAGTACGACGCAGGTGCAACCATGGACACGAGCGTTGCAGCACCTCCAGTAACTCCCAAGATCATCGCGAAAGCAATGCCACGAATCCTGCGAAATACAGAAAAGGAATTTCGACGTGTTCGACGAACCCCAAGTGATGCACCACCTGTATCTGTGACAGTAGCACCACCCGACGCAAAGGAACCACGCAAGCGTGTTCCCTACAAAACACTGATCACTCAGGCAACACAAGCAAAAGCAGCTTCCAAATGGAAACGAGCAATTCGCTTATTCAAAGAAGCTCTGAAGCAACGCAGATCCGCACGACTCTACAAAGAAATCGCGCGCGCATACCTCAAAAGCGGAAACAAAGCATCGGCATGCCGGTACTTTCGTAAGTACATCAACGCACACCCAGCTGGTGAAAAACGCGAAACAGCAACACAGCGCATCGCTCACTTCTTGAACCAATGCGGCTGATACACATCCCGTACCTATATGGTGCGGGATTTTTTAGTAAACCGCCGAAATCTCCGATTTTGTGACGGTTTACTATGCATGAAAGACCCACCACTTAGAATTTGAAAGAAACACAGACCTCAGCACCTTAACGTTTTATAAACCGCAACAGAACGAGGTCTTTCAGGCGCGTAAATCCGCCAACCCACAACGTTCGATTCTTTAACAACAAAATGCTATACTAACGCTCAGGAGGACATCATGACGCACACATACAAACCAACAGAACGAGCAATCAAAGATGACGGGAAAGATGGAGCACAACGCGACCTTGCACAATTAGAAGCACTCGGAAAAAGATTGCCAGGCGGTATGCCCGACGAAAAACCATCAGACAATCCTCTCATCTCAATGCGAGAATCAGAACCAGAACGACAATCACATCCCTAATCCATGGCCAAGGCCATGGTTTTTGATTACCACCGAGTATTCAGCGGCCTCCCCTCTTTAAACCCAGCCGGCGTCTGCACACCAATCACCGCACGTTCATGCAGTTCTTCCAACGTCCGCGCGCCAGCGTATGTACATGCACTACGCACCCCTGCTGTAATTTTATCCAAAATATCTTCTACACTCTCCTCTCCTTCTTTCAAGTACATACGAGAATGTGAAATCCCCTCTTCAAAAAATTGTTTACGAGCCTGCTTAAATGCATCGTCCTGCCGCGTTCTGTTATTCACCGCACGTGCACTCGCCATTCCAAAATTATCTTTAAACAAACGACCATCCATATCTCGTTGCATGTCGGCAGCGGATTCATATGTCCCCGCCATCCATGATCCAAAAAACGCAGCAGACGCACCAGCCGCTACAGCCATCACCACATCACGAGGATGTCTCACTCCACCATCAGCCCACACGTGCGCACCCATCTCTCGCGCCGCAGCCGCACAACTTGCAACTGCGCTAAATTGCGGTCGACCCATTCCGGTCATCATACGTGTTGTACACATTGCACCAGGACCGACCCCCACCTTTACAATATTTGCGCCAGCCTCAACACACATACGCGTCGCATCCGCATCAACAATATCCCCCGCCGCAATAATCGCACGATCCCCTAAAAAAGCACGAGCACGACGAACTGCATCAAACATCTTCTGCTGCGCACCATGAGCCGTATCTAACACAAACACATCAACACCCAAAGCCTGCAACCGCTCGAGTCGATTTTCAATGTCTGCATTAATCCCCACAGCAACCGCAGTCAGCAACTCACCCTTCTGATTTACAGCTGGCTGATAAATTGATGATCGAACCAAACCTTTCTCCGTAACAACTCCCATAAGTGATCCATCATGACCAATCACCGGTAACACAGGAATACGTCTATCGCGAATCACATCAAACAGCACAGCAGGATCCGCCTGATCAGTCATTGTCACCACATCTTTCGACATCACCTCAGCCAACGCGTTCCATCGATCGCGATCACGCGCATCCTTCTCCATAAACATACCAACAGGACGCTGCTGAGAATCCACCGCCACAACCGCACCGTGAGCACGCTTATGCAACAAGTTCAAAGCCTTTTGAATTGTTTCTTGCTCATCTAATACGACTGCCGTCTCTAAAACATGATGACGCGACTTCACATACCGAACCGTCCTCTCAATCTGTTCCATCGACATATCTTGCGGCAAAATCACCAATCCACCACGCCGAGTTACTGTCTCAGCCATGCGTCTTCCTGCAACTGCATTCATATTTGCAACAACCACAGGAACAGTCATCCCTGTACCATCTACAGGCGCAATACTCACATCCATCCGACTCACCACATCAGATTGCTGTGGAACAAGAAAAACATCTTCGTACGTCAACTCGCGAGAATAGTCTTCGTGGTGCAGAAATTTCATAAAAGTAAGTTGATTTTAGTCCAATATCTAACCACGATTTGAGCTTCACAACAACGTGTATAACTTGTTGACAGCAAAAAAGGTCCATGATATAGTAGCGGCGCCTGCAGAAGCGGGTTTTTGGTTTAAAATTAGCCAACTCAGTCATGAGAATTTCAAGACGTAGAAAACATCACGTTAAACCTTCAAAAACATACTTTCGTTATAACGATCGTATTCGCGTTCCTGTTGTTCGTGTGATTGATGCGGATAACGAACACATCGGTGAAATGCCAACCGCAGACGCTCGTAAGCTCGCAGATGAAAAAGGTTTAGATCTCGTCGAAATTAACCCAGCAGCTAAACCACCCATTTGTAAGATAATGGAATACGGTCAATTCAAGTATCAACAAGAGAAAATCGAAAAGCTCCGAAAAGCAAAACAAAAAGAAATTGGAGTGAAGGGAGTTCGATTATCTGCTCGTATCGGAAAACACGATCGAGACATCCGAAAAAAACAAGCTCTCAAGTTCATGAAAGCCGGACATAACGTTCGTGTGGAAATTATTTTGAGAGGTCGTGAAAAAGGACATGCTGATATCGTATACGGACTGATCAAACAATTCGTTACAGAACTTGAAGAGGACTTTGAACTCCGCGTCGAGCAACCAGCAAAACGCATGGGTTCAAAAATCGCAACTATTGTCGCACCAATCGGAGAAATTAAACCTGCAGAAGAAGCAGTTGAAGAAACCGCAGAACCAAAAAAAGATTCAAAAGAATAAACATAACCAACGATTGACGATTGACGATTAGCTATTGGCAGACTACAGTCAGTAGCGCAAAGTCAAACGTTAATAGTTTCTAAACATATGGCAAAGAAGGGAAAGACACGAAAAGCGTTTGTAAAACGCTTCGTCGTAAAAAAATCAGGAAAGGTCATCCACCGTACAGGCGGTCAGGATCATTTTAATGCACGCGAACCCGGTAAAGTTACGCGTCAAAAAAGAAATGATAAGACACTGACAAAAACAATTACTAAAACAATCAAGCGAGCAATCGCACGATAAATCATATGCCTCGAGTTAAACGTGGTACCCTCCACACCAAAACCCGACGTAAAATGTGGAAGAAAGTTAAAGGCTACATGTGGGGTCGAAAATCTAAAGTGAGATTGGCAAAAACAGCTATTCTCAAAGCCGGTGCATACGCATACCGCGATCGCCGAAAGAAAAAGATCAACAAACGACGTCTCTGGCAAATCAAAATCAATGCTGGTGCTCGTACACTTGGAAGCAAGTACTCAACCCTCATCGATGGATTGAAGAAAACTAACATTGAATTAGATCGAAAATCTCTTGCAACATTGGCACAACATCACCCTGATGTATTCGCCAAAGTAGTTGAAAAAACACAGGCGTAAGCAGACCATTGACGACATACACAACATCTGCTACAGTCGTCTCTTCATAAGTCCCTTGTAAGAGCTCAGCTTCCTTGCACAGTGCACCCTCCTTCACTGTGTAGGTCGCAAGTTGAGCTCTTACAGGGGGCTTTTTGTTATAAAAAAATTCCCCGAAGGGAATCACGCATGAAGCGAATAAAATACTGTCGACGTACGACTATCATGCCAGCGAGTTTTCTTAAAAACACGTCCTTGATCAACAAGTGAATTGAGCACTGGAAGCAATTGCTCCAAATGCACACCACACAACTCAGAGCCGATGCGATCCACATCCGGAACGGCATAGTGCGCAATGACACGCACCACACGCACATCGAGCGGCTTATCCTCAGACCACGCACGTCGAACGACATGAGGTCGATTACTATGCCACATATACAGCAACAACAAGCCTGCAGCAACTGGAATCACGAACTCCATATACACCTCCACAAAAAAGATCTTAGACAATCCTAACAACCAGAATCATTCATGTCAATAAAAAAACTCCGGACATGCCGGAGATAATTACGCTGTAAAACGTTTCGTAACCATGATATCGAAGCCGAAGATACCACGAGCACCTTCACGAGCATAACCCGCGTCATCCACTAATTCATCACTAGCAACATGACAAGGTGTAACATTGTGATACAGCGTAGAATGCTGATCCGCTTGAAACAGACCCTCACCCACACCAAGCACAACACGTAAGTACTCTGTCTCACCATCCGGACCGTAAATGATACTTTTGCCAGATTTCTCTGTAAGTCCTTCTCTCTCTACCACAAGTGCAGATACAATGTAGTGAACACCATCCTTATGAATGCCTTCAGGTGCCATCGCAGACGGTTCACCAGGACGAGCAACTTGCCGCATCTGATGAAAAGTCATAGAGATTTCGGCAACATCAGGATCAACATCCTCAACCATCTCGGCAACACCAACCAGGAGCTGCTGAAACAATTCATGTGTAATGAGAGTCAGACATGCCGGATCAAAGATGCGTTCAAGACAGCGAACATCGCCCTCAGGAACATCCTGCTCAAAACCCGTCATCTCCTCGTGTTCAATATGCCACTCTCCCTCATTCCACAACGGCATGCGTTCTTCGCGAGAAAGCGCAAAGCACGCAACAGACCGCTGACGATACGAACGAATTTCTTCAAACTCACGCTTTTGTTCATTCGTAAGCTTTCGAAATAAGCGCAGGCATTCACGAAGCGTCGTGTCCCCCTTGTAGTATCGAGGCAAAAAATCTTGCAACAGCCACTGCGCATCATCAGGCAGCGCCCGAACTAACAAATGCACCTGCTCTCGCATCACATCATACATATCCCAACTGAGTCTTCGAAAACTCGGGGACAAGGCGGCAATGAAAGCATCAACATCAATGCCTAATGTCGCAAGCGTAAACACGCGCACCGGACACGTCACAGGAATACCTGTTCGAGCCGTAATATCTCGCTCAGTTAATTTGTATTTAATCGGACCCTCGTGCAGAGATGTACTCACTCCTGACTCCTTCAGTTGAAAAGAACTTCATATGAATCTAACAAAAATTTACGTACATGTCAAGACCGAAACTTTTTTAAAATCATCACATCAAAACACACCGCATACCCAACAATAATTGACGATATCACATAGCTATGCAAAGATATCACTATCGAAATCACCGGAGCCACCATGACAGCAGAAGCAACTGAAGCCACCATCGAACAAGTTACATGCAGCGATGAAGAAGACATATATATACTCAAACTTCGTAAACGACGTGACGGAAAATCACTCACAACCCACCACATCGAACCCACAAGTCGAGATGGCGATGATACCAAAGAAAACCTCACAATTTGGCATCGAAAATTCCACGAAGCATGGCATCATATGTTTATAAACATGACTGTCGAAGAGATTCATAGATTTATTGATGTCATGAATATTCCAGATAAGATTCGCACTAAGAAGGATATTCGAGATATACGAAACACCATTATCAACGGCACATTTCAAGAAGTTTCATAGAGCCCACGGGCTCTTTTTAATTCAAATTTTGACGTGATACAATATATAACTATGACTAAAAAAATCCTCCCCATTGCATTCGTCGTACTCGCAATAATCCTTACTTTTCATTTCACACAAAAACCTCAAAACGATCGAAACTGGACAGATGATCAGAAAATCCTCGCTTCAGCAGAAATAACCGAAAACACCATCCACATAAAAAATATCAGAAACAATACATATCGATCAGAGTCAGATTTTGATGTAGCCTATTACGATAAAACATTCGATCTCTCAAGAATCGCATCCGTCGATTATGTCGTAGTACCACTCGCCGATTGGCGCGGCCCTGCACACACACAACTCTCATTCGGATTTGATACCAACAATGGCACACGAGAATACATTGCCATTTCAGTTGAAATCAGAAAAGAAGTTGGAGAATCATTCTCACCCTTCAAAGGCCTCTTTCGAAACTACGAACTCATCTACGTAGTTGCCGATGAAAACGACGTCATCAAACTACGCACCAACCACAGAGATAATAACGTCTTCCTCTACCCCATCAAAGCTGAACCAGAACTAATCAAAAAAGTATTCCTCTCGGTGATAGACGAAGTAAACCAGCTTAAGACCACACCAAAATTCTACAATACTTTTTCAAACAGCTGCGCTACAAATATCGCTAAACACGTTAATCTCATCAAACCAGGACGTATTCCCTTTTCGTACAAAGTTATACTACCCGGATATTCAGATGAACTCGCATACGACTTAGGGCTCATTGATACCACCGTATCTCTCGAAGACCTACGAAAAACACACAGCATCAGTGAGAAGGCTCGATCACTATTGGAAACAGATAATTTCTCTACAGGAATTCGAAAATAAAAAAACGGGCGATATTCGCCCGAGACAAAACTACTCTTCCTGCACGGCAGCCAAAATGCCAGATCGACGTCGCGGTGGTGCTGTTTTACGAGGCAAGACACGCCTCAACAACACACCCGTGCGCTTGGATTTCTGCTCATGAGGAGAACCACTCACCACCTGAGTGACAACCGCTCGCTTATCCTCATACGACCAACCACTGCAATACTGATCAACAACAGTCTCAGCATCACTCAACGGCGCATCATTATCAAAGTACATCTTGCTAACGATTTTGAACCACGCAGTACGAAGAACATTCTGATCCGCAACATCGTCAGGATCCAACGCATGCAACTCGCCACCATCGATTCGCTCAAGTATCTGATCAGTCACACCATCAAGCCGAACCAAAACGCTCGGCACATCACGACCATCTCGTCGTTCCGTAAACACGAATAACGAACCAACATCTCCGCGAAGAAACGCCTCCCGATTGTCTGATGATGGCGGAGGAACAGCACTATGCTGAACGCTTTTCGCTTCATCAAGCTCTGCCCGCAGACGTCTTACTTCCCGCACGCCAATGAAAATGACAAACGCTGCCACAAAAAGAACAAATACAAATAAAACTTCCATTTCACTTTCTCCCCTTTCTAAGATACCGGAATGGTACCGCTCAAAAACAAACATGTCAAGAAGGAACGCAAACGAAACTACGTTTTCTCAGCGACACACACATCATCAGGACCCCACTCGGTCACGCCGCATTTCACACAACATCTTGTATTCTGATCCGTGTACGGACCGAGATTCGACATATGACGTGATGAAATAACCGACTTCTCATCACGCGCATTTGCAGCATCAATAAAGCCCCTCACAACATCATCAGGAACACACCCATCCTCCATGCCAGACCTCCCAGTAAAAAAGCGTGAATGCACTAAGATAAACATGTAAATAACTGAACTCAAAATACGTCGCAAACCGCACCATGTCAATACTAAACCACCCCATATACCCTTGACAAACACACCAATTTTAGTTAGTATACCTTTTCATTACTGAACAAACATACATGATCACGCACTTCATAAAGAAACGCATTCTCAAACACTTCTACGCCGTCGAGCTCACAAGTTTTGAACGAGAGATGGCAGACGAAGCAGTCACTTTCAAATACGTCCCAGCCGTACGAACATCTTTGTCGTACGCTGTTTTACTATTGCCATCACTTCTTATTCTTGATACTGCGATTGTGTACTTAATGAGTATCGGAAGGAGCTGAAGTCAGGACTATTCGGCGCAAACGTAACTATCGACGAGTATGGAATATCTATGACTACAACACGAACAGGCGGCGGCGGGGCGCGAGTGTGGTTCTCGTGTCCGAAGTGCGATAAACGCTGCGGGATAATTTGCAAACACCCGATGTCATCTGAAATGGGATGTCGGGCGTGTTTAAATCTGGATTATCGATCGAGGAGGTATAAAGGGATGATTGAAAATGATGGATAAAAAAAGAACCCCGCCTCCGCACGTAGCGGATAGACGAGGTTCGTGTGACGCGCTCGCTCCCTAGCGCTTGATAATTGCTTTGCCGCTCTTGCTTCCAGGGTTGTATGTACCAGTGATTGTGTAGCCCACAGGACTTCGGAGTCCTTCATCCCTTTCGAAACGACCTCTGAATACATAGCCTTCATACGCCATTTCCCACATCCGCACGTTTACGCCCTGCGCCCAAGAAAAACCACCTTCTTTACAAACAAACGTAAATGTCAAGTCGGGACCAGTACCCCTAATCTTTGTGAAAAAACTCGTCATCATGTCGTCAAGCAGTGGCCCATCAACAATCTTAATCTTGCCAGTAATCGACTTAGGCGCAAGTCTCATCTCTACTCCTCCGCAACACAACATGAAAAGAAAAACTGATCCTAATATAGCATAAAAAAGGCCTTTTGTCAAGAGTAACAAGCAAAATAAGCAATAAAACCAACGATAATTGGTTCAAATCAACTAATAAGATAGAATGACAGTGCCCATGAGGTTAATCCTCACAGACGCACTGCTCTCTACAATTGAAATTAAGATGTCTAGTCAATCGACACAATTGATGAAAGTGAGTGATGTATGCAAATACCTCAACTTCACAAAATCAACCATATATCGACTCGTTGAGAATCGAAAGATTCCCTTCTATCGGATATGTGGAAGATTACGATTCAAGCAAACAGACCTTGATGAGTTTTTGAATCAGTGTCGAAAGAACGCCATCGTTAACCAGTAACTCTATGGCAGTGCGAATCATAGATAAACACTGGTATGTCGACCTCCGCTCTGACGGAAAAAGGTATCGCCGTAAAAGCCCAGAAGACAGCAAAAAAGGCGCACTCGCGTTTCAAGCTGTACTTCTTGGTCGGATAAGTCGCGGCGAACCGATTGATGGTACACCCATAAACACATGCCCCCTCTTCGGTGACTTTGTACAACAGTGGTTCAAAAGCTACGTCGTAGCAAACAATAAAACCAGCGTGCAGATCACCAAACGCGACATCATCAAGAATCATCTCACTCCATTCTTTGGTAAACACCCACTTGATCAGATAACCAGCTGGATGATTGAGCAGTTCAAAACCAAGAAACAAAAGGATGGATTGAAAGCAAAGACCATCAATAACATTCTCTCTGTTTTAAGAACATGTCTGGCCTACGCGCACGAGTGGGAACTTATTGATAAAACAATAAGAATTAAAGCATTGAAAACCGTACCACCACCCACGAAGTATCTATCCATAGAAGAATTAAACCTTCTGCTGGAGGATAAGCAGGCTGGTGTATGGAATGACATGACACTCGTTGCAGCACATACAGGCATGAGATACGGAGAACTCTGTGGCCTTCATTGGGAGGATGTGAATCTACAAACCAAAACGATACATGTACGACTATCATTGGTTCGTAAAGAATTCACCACTCCCAAAAGTGGCAAAACACGCATTATTCCGATGAGTGAAGCAGTGTTCACGAAATTATCTCTTACGGACACACACGGACCACTTGTCTTCATGCGAGAAGATGGACGGCAGATCACCAAAGGAATGGGGTTACCCAACCTTCACAAGATCTGTGACCGCGTAGGAATAAAACGTATAGGTTGGCACACCCTTCGACATACCTTCGCAACAATGTTAGTAGATCGTGGCAGACCGCTTATGGTCGTCAAAGAATTACTCGGACACTCAACAATTAAGATGACCGAGCGTTATGCTCACGTACCAGAAACCTCGCTTACTCAAGCAGTGTTATGTCTTGATAACCTGGCATCTGAAGATAGTTTGGGCAGTATATGGGCAGTGAATTCTCAACGCCTAAAACTATGCGACACCCTCAGTGAGTCAAAACACTAATAGGGTAAACGAAAAACGCCCGTTAGGGCGTTAATCATCATGGCGGTGTAGATGGGTCTAGTACCAAGTTATTTCGTCTTTTGCAAGGGTTTT
>CAZHXK010000035.1:0-13559 GCA_964536565.1 uncultured Gammaproteobacteria bacterium | reverse complement strand
TTTTTTCAGACGGCAGACTCATCACCGTAAATGCATCATCCATTACAGATGTTGACCGAGAACAGCACACCGACTTTAGCAGCAGCCTTCCTGAAAATACGGTATATACGCAATCTGACGATGGATTATTATTTATTATTGATGGCGTTGTGCAGCACTATGATGCATCCAGCGGATCCCTCACGTCCTCAGATTTAGTTCTTGATGGAGCCCGATCAATGATCGACGCACAACAATTTGGCACTCGTCTGTACAGCGTCTACAGCGATAACTCTATTCTACGCCATTCACCAAGTACCTCCGGATTCGCCCGCGGAACATCATGGCTTCGCGAGGATTCCCCACTTAAACGTCCTGTTGATATTGTCATCGATGGAAATGTATACATTCTGGATGGAGGAAAAACCATCCATAAACTATTTAAGGGTGCGAGCGAGCCTTTTAAAAATGATTCGATTGACCCCCCACTACAACACGCAACCCACATATGGACAGATGCTGATTCTGATTTTCTCTATGTACTTGAGCCGGCACGCAGACGTCTCATTATCTTAAGCGACCGCGGCGTGATGCAATCTCAATATGTATTTGATCGTGCTGTTGAAGACTTTGCTATTAACGAATCCAAACAGCAGGGCTACACAGTCGTCGGACAAAATGTGTATTCATTCGTTTTAACTCACCTCAAATAAACATAACACTTTTTTACTCAAACAAAAAACACCCTCTCGGGTGTTTTTTGAAAACGAGTTTCGATTACTTGAATGAAACTGTTCCACCTGCTTCTTCGATCTGTTTTTTCATTTCTTCTGCAGCTGCCTTGTCTACACCTTCTTTGATTACTTTTGGTGCGCCATCAACGAGAGCCTTAGCTTCTGCCAATCCGAGACCTGTGATACCACGAACTGCCTTAATCACAGCAATCTTAGTTTCTCCGAATGCAGTCAACTCAACATTAACTGTTGATGGACCTTCATCCTCTGCTGCTGCTCCACCTGCTGCTGCTCCTCCTGCCATCATCATAGCTGGTGCTGCTGCTGAAACGCCGAATTTGTCCTCCAATACTTTTACCAACTCTGAGAGATCCAATACTGACATCTTTTCGATTTCAGCTACCAAATCCTTGAACTTTGCTGGTACTTCTGCTGTAGCAGCTTCTGGAGTTGCTTCAGCTGTAGTTGTTTCTTCTGACATAATAATTGTGTTATACGTTTATGCTTTTACCCCCTTAACTGCATCTAGTACGCGCACAAATCCTGTAATATTTCCCTGCAAGACACGAGCGAATCCAGAAATTGGTGCGGCCAATGTGCCAACCAATTGCCCAAGAAGCTGTTCCTTGTTTGGAAGTTTAGATAGTGCGATTACTTGTGGTGCCTCGATAAATGAATTTTCGAGAACTCCACCTACGATCTTGAATCCCTCAAACTCATCTGCAAATGCAGCGAGTGTTTGTGCAGCTACGACTTCGTCATCAGCTACAGCAACCGAGAAATTACCATCCATCTTTCGGACAGAGTCCATTTCGATACCTGCTTCCTTCAATGCGAGATCAGCAAGTGTCTTTTTTGGAACCGTGTAGTAAATACCATTCTCACGACACTTCTTTCGGAGCGCCTCAGTTCCAACCATAGGAACCTCTGAGAAAGATGCAAATACAACACCCTTTCCGCTTTTCAAGCGGTCAGTTAGTTTGTCCAAGATAACTTGTTTTTGTTCTTTCGTTTTTGCCATAAAAAAATACGGTTAAGAGTCTGCTAAGTATCTTTTTAAAGGATCATAGTGTATGCATTTTTATTGCATTGCGTGAACAAGCGACGAATCATACTCGGTAGTACGATGAGAAGCTTTGAGCGCATTGCGATGAAAATGCGTAGCTATGAACTTTTAAAAGATTCTTTGTTGACTCTACAAACCGTAGTGAAAACTCTCGACCTAATATGGGTTGCCCCTGAGAATTCCTCGGCGTGTCCTACTTTCTTGCGAAAAGCACGCTTTCTACGGATGTGAGCACAGTGTATAGAACTATCTTTTTCTTGTCAATGTATATAAAAACGGGCGTATTGCCCGTTAAATATGCATTATACTCGCCAAACAGGCACCCCCTACACATAACGTCGCAAAACAGCTCGAGGTGTCGTCTGCTTGTCTGGTACAAAATACCCTTCTTTGACATGAAATATCAGGAATACCACGTCTTTGGCCCGAGCACTGTCATGGTTCACCACAAGCTCGAGCAATTTCTCAGCCTCTTCTACAAACGTGATGACATGAGGCGGTTTGCCCGTCTTCCAATTTTTCTGCCCACAGTGATCACAGCAACGCTGACTTCTATGCTTAGCGTGATGCCCGGCAAGGAAGTCCTCGACTGAGAGTTTTCCGAAAAGCGGAAGCACTCCAGACTTTACATCCTCAATTGCCTTGCTCACAATGCCTCTAAACGAGTTAGATTCATTACGAACCCACGCACGCGCATCCATCAGGAAATCCACCTCACAATCCTTGAGCTCTAGCCCATTCAACCAAGATAGTGGATGAAGAATGTCTCGAGGCGCATCCACATCAAAAGGATTTTTGAGAATGATCTCATTTCGTACAAAATGATCAAGCCCTCTACGCACCAACTCCTCGGGCGTGAGCTTGTATGTGACAACCCAAACCCCTAACTTCACCGGGTGAACCACATCAATGAGCATCTTTCGTGACCTTGGAGACCCAAAATTGCCACATAGATATGCTTCCGAAAGTCTTACAAACTCACGTGCGTATCTCGTGACGCCATCGCGCCACGACAGCGTCTCTTTTTTTGTATCACCTTCAGGAAATAAAAGTTGTTGCTCGCTCATCTTCTCCTCCAAACTATTAATGAACTCAAAAAAGTTAGCACAGATTGTTACGCTTGTCAACGGTTCGTGTCTATTCCAGCACGTCCTTGAATTGTTTCTTAATATCTGTGACTTTATTTTCAATGCCATTCAGATGAGTCTTGAGTTCTTTAACCAAACCGAGGCCTTCCTCAAATTTTTTGAGTGCTTCTTCAAGATCGACATCTTCTGCTTCAAACCACTGTGTAATCTTTTCGAGATCTGCGTATTGCTCTGAGAATGTTTTTTTCTTTGTTGGCATATTATTGTGTTAATGCTTTTGAACGTCCCTTTCCAAATTGAATAGTTATACTGTCGCCTGTTTTTAATGTCGCAGCATCCTTGATTACTTCGCCCTGCTCATTGCGTGTTATAGCATATCCGCGCTTTAAGATATGGCTTGGATTCACTTGTGCCAGCATTCGTTCGTTTCCCTCGATCGATCGTTTCCTCAGTGCTAGCACACCACCCATTTTCTCTACGAACCGATCACTATTCCGCCGAAGATGTATTAATTTTTCTTGTCGCAGTCGCTCTATATGAGTAAGTGAAATTCTAAACGACTGAAATACTCGCCTTACATCTGCCAGTACTTTCATAACAACCTTCTCGAGTGTATACAGCGATGTGTTAATCCTGTGTTTTCTTTTGGTGATTGATTGATCCAATTCTGATTCAACATAGCCGATAGACGAATCGATCCTATCCATGACATCTCGCTGGTCTGGCACGATCATCTCAGCGGCGTTTGATGGTGTAGACGCGCGAATATCTGCGACATAGTCTGCGAGCGATTCATCTTTCTCGTGACCAACTCCACACACGACGGGAATGGAAGACGCAAATACCGCACGCGCGACTCGCTCATCATTAAACGCCCACAGGTCCTCAAGCGAACCTCCTCCACGCGTTAACACGAGCACATCCGGCGCTTTGTCAGGATGTTGTTCTTTTAACTTGTTAAAAAACTGAAATGCCTTTTCAATGTCTGGCGGAGCACTGTCCCCTTGCACACGAACATCGTGTACGAGAATTTCCACACCAGACCATCTATTATTCATGATACGAATAAAGTCTGAGTATGCAGCTGAAGCATCTGATCCGATAAAACCAACTCGGGCAGGGAATTCTGGAATAGCTCGCTTACGTTCCGACACAAACAAACCCTCCTCCCCTAACTTTTTCTTGAGTGCTTCATATGCTTTTTTCAGCGCTCCTTCTCCGACCGGCTCTACTCGCTCAACCGTATATCTAAATCTTCCACTCTTTTTATATATAGATGGATACCCAAAAACACGAACCTTCATGCCATCCTCAATCGGCATGCTGATTTTGAATGCCATCGAAAAACATTCCAAAACCGCATCATCATCCTTAATCGAAAAGAATACCCATTTACTTTGACGAATTGAAAAACCACTTACCTCGCCTTCGACTGCCAAGTCGCGCATGGGTTGAATTACTTCGTTTGCGATGTTGAGAAATTCTGAAACTCCTACTGTGTGCATACTATTGTTTTTCTGCATCTAATATCTTTTGCTTCTTCTCTGCCCCCCCGGTTATATCCTCCAGTCGTACCATCGCTTCTCACCACTCGATGACAAGGAATTTCTGGATCGTAATTCTTGTTTAAAATATTTCCCACGGCACGAGAAGCCTGCGGGCAGCCCACAGCAACCGCGACTTGCTTGTACGTCATCGTTGACCCTGCTGGGATCGTTCGCACAATATTGTATACATGTTCGGTGAAACTCATATTAGTGAATGGATACCGGCGTCGACATATCAGCCCACGCATACAAATGCTCCATGTCTCGATATGACACATTCACACATCCATGACTCATGCGTTTCCCGAAGTTGTTGTGCCAATATGCTCCATGAATATAGTAACTACCGCGCTCATGAAACTTAAAACGTAAGTTGTATTTTGTGTTTGGGTAATAATAATCCGAACCCTGATATAAGTGCGAATCTATCTTCTTTTCAACTTCAAATTCTCCTTCTGGTGTGTCAGTCCCCCACAATCCGGTAGACACTAAAAACGAATTAATGTGATGTGGCCCGACAAAATACGAAAGTGTCTGACGATCTTTCGACACCTCTATTCGTTTTCCGTAATGCTTTGGACCTGGATCCAGAGGAGAAAATCCATGAGCAATCTCAACACCATCTGCATATCCATCTCCATCTGAATCTTCGTTCTGATAATCAGTGTTGATATTAGCCTCGAGGTAATCTGCAAGACCATCATTATCTGTATCACGTTTTAATAAAGACTCTTCTAATTTTGCACCTGTTGCGTCAGATGGGTCATACCCAGCAAACACTTCCCCGCGGTCTGGCCACTTGTCACCATCTGAATCTTTTAATTCCGGATTCGATCCTATCATCAACTCATAACGATCGAGCAAACCATCTCCATCCATGTCACCAGGCGCAGCTCGTACAAATGCTGGTGCGAATACAAAAACTAGGACGATCGCGCTAATATTCAGTAATCGTGTGTATATCATATCCATCTGTTACAAATGTTATTGTTCCGTGTGTGTCTGTCCGAAATATATCTATGTTGCTTTTTCGTAATCTTTTGATGACTGATGGGTGTGGATGTCCGTAGTTATTCTGACCAGAGCTGATAACAGCAACTGAAGGATTGACTGCCTCTAGAAATTCTTTTGATGTTGATGATTTTGACCCATGATGACCGATTTTCAATACATCAGCTTTGAGTTTTAACGCGTCATCCTGGAGCGACGAAGGAGCGATAGTATCCAGACTTTCATCTTCACTACTGGATTCTATCGCCTGTGGCTCCAGAATGACAGTGTACTGCTCTAGCAGATAATTTTCTAATGCTTCCTCAGCATCCCCCACCAACAAAAACGATACCTCACCAAATGTCACTCTCATAACGATAGATGTATCATTCAGTCCATTATGCCCATCTACCCAATCTGATTTGTCTTGAATGTCCTTATCGGGATAGAGTATCTCAAGCGTAACACCATCAATTTCTCTCACATCCACCCCTGTAAGCTGCTCAATCGGAATTTCTTGGATCGAAATTTCCTGCAACCACTCCTGAAACACCGGAGTTGTGTGTACGATGCCAGTATACCATATTTTTTCAACACGATACTTTTGCATAACCGTCAGGAAACCAGACATATGGTCAGCATGCGGATGTGACAGAAACACCTCGTCTATCACATATAACCCAAACCCGAGAATATCCGAAAGAGGTTCGCGAATGTTATTATGCGGTCCACCATCAACTAAGATATTTTTGCCAAGCGGTGTGTGAATCAATATCGCATCCCCCTGACCAACATCCATGACATGCACATATAGTTTTCCATCCTCATAGGGATAGCTCGGTATCCCAAGAAGTCCACTGATCGCGAAGAATCCAATGAGTGCTGCGGAAAGTATTGTTATGAGTGCTCTACGATGTTCCATGTTTCATTGTCAGCTGTTGTGTCTTTTTTAGGTTTTGGCCTAATTGGTGTGTATATGAAGATCAACATCACTATGTACGCAGCGATCATAAGCTCAATACCAAACTCAACAGACAGGGCTCCGTACGGGATTTTGCTCGCAATTTCAATAACTGCGAGGACATACGAAAGTAATAGATACGGAATTGTTGCGAATATCATACCAAGGATTGGACTGATAATCCCAGCAAGCATCGCGATGAACCCTGTTGCCATGATGAGAGGCATAACAGGAATGACGAGTATGTTTACAGGGAGCGCCGTGAGCGAGAGCTGTCCGAAGTGATATAAAATAAGTGGAAGTGTGAATATGATGGCTGCGAGTGTTGCAACAGCAGTTTCTTTGATGTCGAGTATGCTGTCTGGGAGCCACTCTGATTTCTTGAGGAGTTTTGGCGTCAGGATGATGAGGCCAAGTGTCGCAACAAATGATAATTGGAATCCTGGATCGTAAATCAGAATAAGAGGGCTATGCAATACCATCAATCCTGCAACGTGAATGAGTACGAATACTGGTGACGTCAGTCTGCCAACCATCCGCGCGAAAAGTGGAACCATTCCCATGATCGCTGCGCGTGTGACTGATGCGCCCGACCCAACAAAGATTACGAACAACACGATACCACCCAACACAGACCATACTGCTTTCTTTCGTGGGATGAGGAGTGACGTGAGCAAAGAAAGGAGTGCGATGGTGATAATCGTAATGTTGTATCCGGAGATCGCGAGAATGTGCGACGTGCCGGTTATGGCGAATTGTTCTGTATATTTTTCTGGAATCCCCGCTCGCTCACCGTACAAAATCCCAGCCAAGAATGATGCATGTGGCTCAGGAAATAGCTTTGAAATGGTTTGTGAGAATGTTTCTTTAATAGTGAAGATCGACCCAATGACAGTTGGGCTTGCGTGCGATGCAATGACTACACTGTCTACCCCTCCACATTGTTGCGTGATTCCCCGGCTTTCCAAATACTTATCATATGAAAACCCGTCGAATGGCTTCGGTTTTTCGAGTGTGCATGTGAACCTGATTGTGTCGCCTACTTGCACTGTTGGATACCTTTGTAACCATACGAGTGTTTTCTGATTATCAATATCTAATACAACTCGCTGTGTTTTGGATCTATATTCAACTTCCTGCGTGATTGTTTGTTCGATGCGTCGTTCTCCTTTTGTTATTTCAGGCGACTCAAGAATGGATACTCGAATCGTTCCGAGCAGCATCACCACAACGCATATAGCCAAAAATGTATGTGATTGTGTCTGTGCGATACGCGACATACCCAACATTACAAACAGCAGTATCGCCAATATACCAACATCACCTCCACCAAACCCTACGCCAATTAAAAAACAAACCACATATGCAGCGGTTCGTTTTCCTTTTGATTCAAGTATTCTTCTAATAACACCAGCAAAACGCATAATTTAGACTGATTACTATTGACAAAAGAACTATTTAGCGCTATTATTTCTAGTTCTTTTTTGCATCTTATCAACAACACCAACATAGTAGAAATGGAGGCATCACCATGAATGACCGAACAGTAATTATTTCTCGAGAGCATGATCGCATCCTCGGTGACATCTTCCGCATGTCCGTCACCACACAGGTGGTACTAGGCAAGACCATCCTTCGTGAGGCAGGTATTTCAAGTGAGAACCTGGGGGTCATGTGTCCGAATGACTGCGGACTCCATATCAGCTTCTGCCATGATCACAAGGGATGGCATACCATGATAAGCCGATTGAACACTGCAGTCTCCCTGGCTCGAATCACCAAGATCGACAATCCAGGATTTGAACACATTCTCGATTCCCAAAAACCCGTACGACTGCCCGTCGGTAGCTACAATCTCCGATTCGGAATCTACGACGACTTCAAGATCGAAGTTACCTGATATTCCTCTGGTGCACATCGCACTAACAACGCCGAGCAACATGCTCGGCGTTTTTATATAGACGATCGCACTCAACCTCTACTGCTTAATAACTATATTCACCAATTTCCCTTTCACCACAATTACTTTTACAACTTCTTTTCCCTCAATTAATTGTGAGATCTTCTCTCCCTCCATGGCCATTTTCTTTAAATCATCTTCAGATGCACCTGCAGTAATAGCATGACGCTCCCGTACCTTTCCATTTATTTGTACGACAAGCTCTACCGCCTCTTCCACGGCAAGTTTCTCGTCATACGCAGGCCAGGATTCGGTCATGATAAATGATTCGTTTCCAGCTGCATACCACAATTCTTCGGTGATGTGTGGTGCAAATGGATGGAGAACCTTTAGAATGTTTTCCCAGTCCTCTTTTGCAATCGTTTCAACCTTATGAAGCGCATTCGCCAAAATCATCATTTGTGAAATTGCCGTATTGTATCGCATCTCCTTAATATCCTGGGTAACTTTTTTTATTGTTTGATGAAGAACCTGATTATAATCACCGCCCTTATCAGAAACCTTCTTCTGAAGTTTCCAAACTTTATCAAGGAAGCGACGCACACCTCTCATACTATCTGTTGACCATGGTTTTGAATCAGCCAACGGCCCCATGAACATCTCGTACATGCGCATCGTATCTGCGCCATACTGCTCAATGATATCATCAGGATTCACTACGTTTCCGCGTGACTTACTCATCTTCTGATTATCTTCACCCATGATCATTCCTTGATGACGAATTTTCTGGAACGGCTCACGAACATCAACCAATCCTAAATCAGCAAACGCTTTGCAGAAAAATCGTGCGTACAATAAATGTAGTGCAATGTGTTCCGCGCCAATGATATATAAATCTGTCGGCATCCAATAATCGACATCTTCTTTGTTAAACGGACGTTCCGTTTCATGTGGTGAACAATATCTCAAGAAGTACCAACTTGAGTCCACGAACGTATCCATTGTTTCGTAATCACGTCGTGCATTTCCGCCACACTTCGGACAATCAACATTCTGGAAATCTTTTGATGATGCTAAAGGTGGTTCTCCTGTCGGTTTAAAATCTACATCGTCTGGAAGTAATACCGGCAAGTCCTCTTCAGGGACAGGAACATCTCCACATTTCTCACACCAAATAATAGGAATTGGCGCTCCCCAGTATCGCTGTCGTGACACAAGCCAATCGCGTAAACGAAATTGCGTTGTTGCTTTTCCAACACCTTCTTTTTCCAACCAATCAATTGCTTTAGTGATCGCTTCTTCTTTTTGTAATCCGTCGAGAAAATCCGAATTCACCGCCGTTCCTTCAGCCATCACTTCTCCATTCAAATACTTCCAGTCGAGTGCATCTTTCTTTTCTTGTCGTACATCCAACTGCTCTCGCTTAATATGTTCGACACATTTTCTGCTTGCCACATATGCTGAGAATCCATTGAGTACCCGAGGTTCTGATTCGAAATCCTTAGCCGTAAACGGCGCATCGTCTCGTGCGTATGTTCCAATTTCCACTTCGAACCCATCAGGTGTATGTAGAACCTTTGTGAATGCTTTTTCTTTTACATCTGTGTATCCGGCCTCACGCAAGTGATGAGCTAAGTTATCTACGTGCTCTTGCGATGCAACAATAAGATCGAGATCATTGTGCGCGCGATATACAAACCCCGCGTGAAATTCACATGACAAACCACCGATTATCCAAACGCGGATATCGTGTTCTGCTGCGAGCTCTTGGATACTTTGTAACGTCTCGAGTGTTTTTTGTGTTGTTTTGTATGCATCAATGTCTTCTACAAGCGTTTGCTTGATGGGCAAATCGAACTCACGCGCGAATGCATAGTCACGCTCGTCATGTGCCGGAACCGCCATGATCGCTCCCGTTCCGTACGACACCATGACATAATCTGCAATCCATACTGGAACTTCCTCATTATTGATCGGATTGATAGCAGTAATCCCCTTCAACTCCACACCAGTCTTTTCTTTCTGAAGATGCATGCGCTCTAGCTCCGATTTTTCCTCAGCTTGTTTTCTATACTTTTCTACATCATCCCAATTCTCAATCGAGTCTTTCCATGTATCCACTAATGCGTGCTCGGGTGCGAGCACCATGTATGTCGCACCAAACAATGTATCTGGACGTGTCGTGAACACTTTTATCTCGTTATCAGCGGGATCCTTCGACTTCACTCCGCTGCGCTGCGTTTCGCTCAGGATGACAGAGAAAGAAAGCTCAGCTCCGGTCGATTTTCCAATCCAATTCCGCTGACCTTCTTTTGTTGCATCAACCCAATCTAATCCATCAATACCATCCAACAATTCTTCTGCGTAATCTGTAATCTTAAAAAACCATTGTTCCATGGGTTTCTGAATGACTGAGTTCTTACATCGTTCGCATGCCCCTTCAATCACCTGCTCTCGTGCCAAGACCGTTTTACAACTTTCACACCAATTCACTGGCGCATGCTTTCGATACGCCAATCCCTTTTTATACAGTTGTACAAACAACCACTGTGTCCATTTGTAATATGATGGATCTGACGTATTAATCTCTCTATCCCAATCATACGAAAAGCCGAACATCTTCAACTGTCTTGTGAAGTTTGCTGTATTCTCCTTCGCAACTTCCTTCGGACTTCTCCCCACCTTGATCGCGTAGTTTTCTGTCGGCAAACCAAATGCATCCCACCCCATCGTATACATGACATTCTTTCCATTCATGCGCTGGAAGCGTGCATTGATATCCTCAGCTGTGTAACCCTCAGGATGACCAACATGCAAGCCCGCACCAGAAGGGTATGGAAATGTTTCGAGTGAATAAAATTTCTGACGATCTGTATCGCCCGTCTTCGCAGCATGCAATTTTTCATCCTCCCATTTTTGTTGCCACTTTGTTTCGATCTCTTCCGGGTTATAATCTTTCATATTATTCACTACTGATTACTTCTATATGATCTGCTTGTACAATATCTTTTTGTGATACTCCACCATCAATATACACCGTCACCGCCAGCAAAGATCCCAGCGCTGCCAGGATTCCAATCATGAGTCTTCGTTTATGTGTATGTGTCATAAGAACCTCAATAATATCGACCTTAGTCCGTTTAATCAAGTTATTTTCTGTGCTATACTTTTTCTCTATGATATCAATCTTCTATCTCCTCATCATTGTCGTTGGGTTCGGTGCATTGATTAAAGGTGCTGAATGGCTTATCGATGGAGCTTCTGCCATCGCATCGCGCTTTGGAATGTCTAATTTTGTAATTGGATTGACGATTGTGTCTTTTGGTACATCCGCCCCTGAGTTGTTAGTAAGCATGACCGCAGCCTTCTCCGGCAACGCTGATATTGCTATTGGTAATGTCATTGGTAGTAACATATCAAATACACTTCTCATTTTAGGTGCCACTGCAATTGTCGCAGTCAAACCACTGAAGATTCGTCACGGAACAGTCTGGAAAGAGCTACCATTCATGCTACTCGCCATGCTGATACTCGGAGTGTTTGCAAACGATGTTATCATCGATGGTAGTGCCACAAGCATCATCAGACGCTCGGAAGGAATCGTGCTACTCGCCTTTTTTGCCATCTTCATGTTCTATACGTTTGGATTAGGAAGCGAAGACGGAGAAGCTGAACGTATCGAAAAGAAAACACTGCCCGTTGCGTTTATGTGGATGGCGATTGGGTTAGCTGGTTTGGTGATTGGTGGAAAATTATCAGTTGAAGGTGCTTCGCAACTAGCGATGCAGCTTGGTTTTTCTGAAGCGTTTATTGGTGTAACTATTATCGCGCTTGGTACATCCCTCCCCGAACTTGTCACATCCATTGTCGCTGCCAAGAAAGGCAAAGTTGATTTAGCTGTTGGTAACGTCGTTGGATCCAATTTGTTTAATGTATTTTTTGTTCTTGGTGCTACAGCTACCGTCACCCCACTCGCCTTCAGTAGCGTGTTGCAGGCCGACCTTGCCCTAGCTATTTTCGCTAGTGTATTGGTTTTCGCAGCGATGTTCTATGGAAAACGGTTTAAGCTTGGAACAGGCAAGGGATTACAACTTCTCGTTTTGTATATTGCGTATATTATTTTCGTGACCATGCGTGGGTAATTATAATCTGACGTAACAAAAAACTGGATCTGATCCAGTTTTTTGTTACATATATTTTTAGATGCCGAGCGCTTCTTTCAATTTTTCGATTGATTGCGCTCCCTGTAATGTCTCAGCAGGCTTTCCATCCTTGAAAACAATGAGGGTTGGGATTGAAAGGATTCCGTATTCTCCCGGAGTTGCTTGATTTTCGTCGACATTCATTTTTGTGATTTTGACTGACTTACCTTCCGCTTCTTTCGCTAGCTCATCCATAACAGGAAGCATTCGCTGACATGGACCACACCATGGCGCCCAGAAGTCTACCAATACCGGCTCTGTACTTTCTAATACCTCAGCTTTGAAGTTTGCATCTGTTAGTTCTAACATATATTGAACGTTAAAATAATTCGATGTTTTTACTCTTATACGTACGGCACTCTCGTAGCAAAGTCGAAAGTGAACCTATCCAGGCAAATCCAACTTCTTCACTTTCTTCTCTACACTATACCCCTCAAGCTTGTCACCCTCAAGTACCATTGTTCGAGATTTCAAATCCATACCGAATTCAGATCCACCAGGAACTTCTTTTGTTTCTGATTTTCCTGATTTCAATAACGTAATTGTTCCTTCACCAACAACCTCACCTTCACGAACAATACGAATTTTAATACCAGGTCGGAATTTTCCATCATTCAAACGACATCCGATAATTTGTCCTTTTTTGTCTTGTCTGAAAATCTGCAATACCGTCGCGTCTCCATGCTCTGTTTCAATTACTTCAGGATCAAGAAGCTGCTCAAGCTCATACTTAACGTCAGCCAACAGATCATAAATGATTGCCGTTTGAAATATCTTGAGCTTCTTTTCTCGTGCAACAAACGAAGCAGTTGAAGTCGGAACAATGTTGAATGCATAGAATTTCGCACCCGTACCAGCCATTTTCATGACATCTGTTTCAGTAATATTCCCCAAACCTTTAGATGCAATCTTAATACCAACTTCATCATGCTGTAATTTCTCAAGAGAGTTCATGACCGCCTCAAGCGACCCAAGTGTATCAGCCTTGATAACAATTGGAAGCATTTTCTTTCCGCTCGGATCCTCATCTTCAGCATCAGTATTTTTTGTAAGCACACCAGCAACTGCCTGAGATTTCAATGTTTTAGTTTT
>CAZHXK010000034.1:8862-13618 GCA_964536565.1 uncultured Gammaproteobacteria bacterium | reverse complement strand
TCTCATCCTTCTTAGTACCACGCATGAGCAATCCAGCATTGTCTCCAGCCATTCCCTTGTCTAACTGCTTGTTAAACATTTCAATTCCAGTGATCACAGTTTTTTGAACGTCACCAAATCCAACAATCTCCACCTCATCATTAATATTAACAGTTCCACGCTCAATTCGGCCTGTTGCTACTGTTCCACGACCTTCAATTGAGAAGATGTCTTCTACTGGCATCAAGAAAGGCTTGTCAGTATCACGCACTGGATCTGGAATAAATGAATCTAGTGATGCTAGTAAGTCATGAATAGGTTTTGCTGCTGCTTCATCCTCTGGATTCTCAAGTGCCTTCAATGCTGATCCACGAATAATTGGAGTTTCGTCTCCAGGGAAATCATACTTTTTAAGCAAATCTCGAATCTCTTCTTCAACTAAATCAAGTAATTCTGCATCATCCACCTGATCTACCTTGTTTAAAAATACAACAATGTGTGGCACACCAACCTGTCGAGCCAACAAAATGTGCTCGCGTGTTTGTGGCATCGGTCCATCCGTAGCAGATACTACCAAGATAGCACCATCCATCTGCGCTGCACCAGTAATCATGTTCTTAATGTAATCAGCATGACCTGGACAGTCAATATGAGCATAGTGACGCGCTTCTGTCTCATACTCAACATGAGCAGTATTAATTGTAATACCACGCTCACGCTCTTCTGGAGCAGCATCAATCTCAGCCATTGATTTATCTTGAGCTGTCTTTCCCCCTGAACGTAGTACTGCCAAAAGAGCAGCTGTTGTAGTTGTTTTACCGTGGTCAACATGACCGATGGTTCCGACGTTGACGTGAGTCTTTGATCGGTCAAATTGCTCTGCCATATTATTGTTGAAGTTATAGGAGACTATTTTGTATTATCGTCTCTAAAATTAGGTTAAAATCTTTGTTTCATCACCGGTCTCGGTAAATGACGTCGCAATTGTAACATAGGGATGAAACCTTTGCAAGTCTTTTAAGGGTGATTTATGCAGTTTTTGTCCACATAATTTAGCCGATTTGTCCATCCTCTGATATAGGCTCGATATACCACGATTCTTCAATCACAGCGGGCTCCTCAGCAGACGGTGGATTTTCCTCTGTACGTTCAAAAACTGGCGTTTCTTCTTCTGACTCTGAACCCCACTCTTGTACTATCGACTCAAGCTCAGGTTCAAACGGCACTCCTTCTGGCAACTGTTCATCGAATCCAAAATCGAATTCCTCCAACAATTCCCTTCCCTCTGTCAGGAATTCATAATCAGACAGCGACATAACAACCACCGGGTCATCATGATCAGGATCAACAACAATACATCTTTCTCCTGTTTTTTTAACTATGTTGACAATTCTTTTCCAATCCATACACTCGGTTTCTTATTGTTAGGACATGTTCTGTTCTACTTTTGCTTTCCCTCTATAACTGCTGCAGCAACATTTTGTGGAGCCTGAGAGTACTGAGCAAATTCCATCGAGTATGATGCTCGGCCCTGAGTCATTGATCGGAGTTCAGTCGCATAACCAAACATCTCAGACAGTGGCACATTCGCGCGGACAACCCTAACACCCGCTCGCTCTAACATTTCATCAACTGTTCCACGTTTTGAGTTTAGATTCCCTATCACATCCCCCATGAACTGCTCTGGCGTAAGAACTTCCACCTTCATGACAGGCTCTAACAGTACGAGCCCTGCTTGTTTTGCGCCAGCCTGCATTGCTTGTGAACCAGCAATCTTAAAGGCAACTTCAGATGAATCAACATCATGATAACTTCCATCTACCAATGTTGCTTTTACATCAACCACTGGATACCCAGCTAAAATTCCACGTTCAAGTGCACCACGGATACCCTTCTCAATAGCAGGAATATATTCTTTTGGAATAACACCACCTTTGATTTTGTCTACAAACTCAAATCCCGCACCTCGCTCGCTCGGCTCAACATCGATCACACAATGACCATATTGCCCGCGACCACCAGTCTGTTTGATATATTTAATAGAGACGCTTTCGGCTTTCTTTGTAATAGCTTCTTTGTAAGCAACCTCTGGCTGACCAACCCCAACCTCTACTTTAAACTCGCGACGCATTCGATCGACAATCACCTCAAGATGAAGCTCTCCCATTCCCGCAATCAGCGTCTGCATAGTGTCCTCATTTGTATAGACTCGAAATGTAGGATCTTCTTCAGCTAATTTCTGCAACGCTACTCCCATTTTTTCTTGATCCGACTTTGTCTTTGGCTCAACCGCCATCGCAATAACCGGCTCAGGAAACGTAAATTTCTCAAGAATTAAAGGGTGATCTACGTCAGTCAGCGTATGACCTGTAAACGTAGTTTTAAGCCCAATAGCAGCTGCGATATCACCCGCATACGCCTCATCAACGTCTTCACGAGAGTTCGCATGCATTCGAACGATTCGACCAACACGCTCCTTTTTTCCTGTTGTTGTATTCAAAATAGTTGAACCAGGCTTGAGCGTACCAGAGTACACTCGGAAAAAAGTCAAACGCCCAACAAACGGATCCACAGCTACCTTAAATGCCAATGCTGAAAACGGCTTGCTGTCATCCGCAGGGCATTCAATATCCACTTCATCGTCGTCAGGATCTTTCCCCTTCACAGGAGGAACATCCAATGGTGACGGAAGGTAATCAACAACAGCATTAAGCAAAATCTGAACACCTTTATTCTTCAGAGCACTTCCACACAACACAGGTACAATTTCAAATGCAACTACTGCTTTTCGTAAAACTCTCTTCAAATCTGGAATGGCTAATTCCTGGCCATCCAAATATTTATTCATCATTTCTTCGTCGTTTTCCACTATCTTCTCAATCAATTCTGCTCGATATTTTGCACTAATCTCCTTCATGTCCTCTGGAATGTCACCCACCTCGATATCTTTTCCTAGGTCGTCTTTAAAGATGTGAGCTTTTTGTTCAATCAAATCTACTACACCTGCAAAATTTTCTTCTGTTCCAATTGGCAATTGGATTGGTACTGCATTTTTTGTAAGACGATCATGGATAGAGTCCACATCAGCAAAGAAGTCAGCACCCGTTCGATCAAGTTTATTGATGAAACATACGCGAGGAACTTTATACTCATCAGCGTAATGCCAGTTAGTTTCACTCTGAGGCTCAACACCAGCAACACCATCAAAGACAACTACAGCACCATCGAGTACTCGCAGAGATCGCTTAACCTCAACCGTAAAGTCGATATGCCCAGGAGTATCAATAATGTTTAAACGATGATCGTTCCAGAACGCCGTCGTTGCAGCCGAAGTAATAGTAATTCCACGTTCCTGCTCCTGCTCCATCCAATCCATCGTAGCCTCACCCTCATGAACCTCTCCGATCTTGTGTTTTTTTCCTGTGTAAAAAAGAATGCGCTCAGTTACCGTTGTTTTTCCGGCATCAATATGAGCAATAATTCCGATATTTCTGACTTTTTCGAGTGGTAATTGTCGAGGCATACGTAATTTCTTTAAACGTTATGTTTTTGAAAATAGTAAACCGCCTTTCGGCGGAATAAAAAATTATCTTACAACAGGCATACTTAGCGTGCGAAATGCGCAAATGCACGATTTGATTCAGCCATCTTCTGCACGTCTGCCTTTTTCTTTACCGCGTCCCCCTCACCCTGTGAAGCAAGAATCAATTCACCTGCCAATTTCTCAGCCATTGTTCTACCTTTTTTCTTTCGAGTAGCTTCAATCAACCATCGAAATGCGAGTGATTGACGACGTTCAGGACGCACTGTTCGTGGAATCTGATAGTTTGCACCACCAACACGACGTGATCGCGTCTCAACCGAAGGACTGATTGTTTTCATTGCTTTATTGAAAACATCAAGTGGAACAAGCTTTTTCCCATCTTCTTCCTTCGTAGCAATAATAGCAAAAGCTCGGTATACAACCTTCTGCGCTGTAGTTTTTTTACCACTTCGCATGATTGTGTTCACAAATTTTGCCACTGTAGTGGAATTAAACTTTGGATCTGGTTCGATTTCTCGTTTTGGAGCTGGTTTACCTCGCATACTATTTCTTAGGTTTCTTGTTACCGTAAAGTGAGCGTGATTGACGACGTGCCTCAACCGCACCTGCATCATACACACCGCGAACAACATGATATCGAACACCAGGCAAATCTCGAACACGACCTCCACGTACAAGTACGATGGAATGCTCTTGTAGGTTATGCCCCTCACCTCCGATATACGCCCAAACTTCTGCGCCATTTGAAAGACGCACACGTGCAACCTTTCGCAAGGCAGAGTTAGGTTTTTTAGGAGTTTTTGTAGTCACCTTAATACACACACCACGCTTGAAGGGTGAGTTATTATGGGTCACTTTTCGATGTAACGTATCAAGCCCCCGACCCATTGCCGGAGATTTTGTTTTTGCTTTCTTGCTTTTTCGTGGTTTTCTAACCAACTGATTTACTGTAGGCATGTTTTTTGTATCTTCCGAGCGTAATAAAAAATATTACCCGGATATGTATTCACATGTAAGTGGCCATATTGTAACTGAGACCCTATTTCCTGTCAAGTCTTTTGGCTAAAATATGTGGACAATAAAAAAACCCGCCTTACCATAGTAAAACGGGTGATTTCTAGTCTAAACTATCCAGTAAACTTCGAAGTTCTTTGTCCTCAGGAGAGAGTTCACGCTCCTTATGCAGAGGATTTCCTTCTGACTTGTACTTGTATGAATCATCACCAGACACCC
>CAZHXK010000034.1:0-8852 GCA_964536565.1 uncultured Gammaproteobacteria bacterium | reverse complement strand
TAACAGCAGCGTTTGTACGGTCCAGAGTCTCAAGAGCTCCAACACCATCAGGACTCGTACCTTTATACTGCTTGTATGATTCAGGGAGAACTGGCTCCCCACCAACGTTTAGCAGGATGACAGAGATAGAAATAGCAACAGCAGTTGACATCACCCACATCGCAAGCTTCGGCGACTTCCCTCTTGAGATCATTGCGAACGCAGCGATTTCAAAAAGCACAGTAAGTAGCGGCATCAACAGAGGATTGTGGTCCTGGAACGGAAATATCGTCATAATCAGCATCACAGAGGACATCCAAAATAGTGCCAATGCGATTTTCTCGAGGATGTGATGGATCGTTGCCGGACTAATAGCCGGCGCCGTTCCAATCTGCTTTCCGAACAATTCACCAGCAACACCAAACAACTTTTGCCCGATCGCGACCGAGCGTTCAAGTGTATGCAATGCAAGCTTGAGCAACCCCCAAGACACAAACATTGTGTTGACCATCACGAAGAGCGAGAAGATCAACACAGCTTTGCCGATAAAGACCCATCCGAGCCCATAACAGATACTTGCAGCAAGCGGTGCTGTAATAAAGAGTGTCGCTGAGAACAGAACTAGTGCCCCGAACGGACCCGTGTACTGCTTAATCAACAGCAAAATGTCTAAGAATTTCGCAGTTGCGCCATCAATTGGCACGACATTATTTCGCTGAGTCGTCATTAGCTACGCCCCCCATTCCTCGTGAATATGTTTAAGATGAACCCGCCAAATCGCGTAAGCACACCCTTGAAAGGAATGCCCCAAGGCCAGAAAATGACTAGGAAATTCCCTGAACGCTGTTTTTGATCGACCCTATTCTTTCGAGCCATGTACTCACCAGCTGTTTCGTAGCGCTGACCTGGCTTCATCTTTTTCTCACCAAAACCCAACCCTTTCTTCAGATCAGCAAATGCTGCAGCTGTTGTTGAGGCGAAGTTTTTCTCATCGAGTGTGTCACGCATCATGAACTTGAATTCCTCCAAGTTCGTTGCTGTGGCCAACCACTTACCTTCTTCAAGCAAATCCAGCTCTCTCATGAGTCGCTTGATTTCAGCAGGTGCAGTTTCTGGCTCCTGTCGACGCCATCTCATGAGATAACCCTTGATTATCGTGCGTTCCTCAGGCTCAAGCAGCATAAGCACTTGAGCAGTCTTCAATGTCACCGGTTTTTTAGGTGCCACATTATCCTCCTGTAGTGCTTGAGCACTGGTTACTAGGATGCCGAGTTGCTCCATGCACATCTCGCAGTAATGGGTTGGTTGTGCGCCCATAGAAAGCGCTGCGCCGAGTGTTGTCACCAGACCTTTCTTTTTGGTCTCGCTATACACTGTGTATTCATCACTCTCCCCCTCATTGTACACCTTTGATTGCATGACATGGTTCGCGAAGCAGTCAAAGTGGTGTATGTAGTACTCTACTGAACGGGGATCAGAAGGATCACCGTATCTGAGCACTCGTACTTTTGTCTTGAGCGATTCCTTAACAGCACTTTGTGCCTCACGTAATTCTTCTCCGGTTGGCGTGCGCCCCTCACGATATGCATCGCGCAGCGCTGGCCCCACCTCGTCGATCATCTCATTGATGAGCCACGTGATGAATGGAGAACCTGGAACCGTTACGTGCGCAAGTCCTGCCGCAGCCGTAAGACCAGCGATCCCTTCTTTAAGAGGGAATTTTGCGCCACCCTCTCGTCCGCCAACATAGAGATACGCACTGCCTTCTGCGTCAGTGTCGACAGTGAGAATTCGCCTGAACCATCCTTGATTCGAAGCACTTCGCACCCAATCGCGAAATGCCGACTCCGCAAATGGTTTAATTCCTCGGCCTAGAGGCCCATGTGGATCCATTGAGCCCCCTTTCATGTGTTTTTTGACAATTCATGTAAATGAACTTTGAATTCAACATAGTCGATTTTCTGAGGTTTGTCAAGCCTACTCAACCAAAAAATCGCCATTGCTGGTGATTTTTTGTTTATGCCTCTGGCGTTTCTTCTGTTGTTGTTTCTGGCTCAGGTTCTTCTACGACCGGATCCGGCTCAATCTCTTCCTCTACCACCACCTCTGGCTCAGGTTCCACCTCTTCTACTTGCTCAACCACTTCTTCCTCTACTGGTAACTCCTCGACCACCTCTTCTACCTCTTCTTCGATAACCTCATCCTCCACAACCTCTTCAGCTTCAACTACTTCTTCTACAGCTTCCTCAATCACTTCTTCTACAGCCTCCTCTACAACCTCTTCAGTATCTACAGCTTCTTCTTCCGCTATCGGTTCTTCAACCACTTCTTCTTCAGCTACCTCCTCTTCAAACTCATCAATAGCGTTTTGAATATCCTCCTCAGCTGTGATAGCTGCAACATCATCTTCTGTGAGTACTGGCGCTACGTTTGGCGTAATTTCATCTTCACCCTCAACATTCACGATCCAATAGTCAAAGAGTAAAGACTGCTCGGCTGCGTATGTAACCTTCACATTGAATGACTCATTATCCACGATATCAGCCACATGATATGTTCGTCCATTAAGGGTCGTACGGAATGTTATGAAGATGCGAGAATGCTGATTAACGACGATAGAAGATACAGTAGCTACTGCATCACCCTCATGAATGATTCCGGTGCCAATAGATGCAAACCGATCATCCTCTGGTTTTACAACAGTGAATTGCTCTGCTTTTACTTCTCTTGTTGTAAGGATTCCTTCAGGATTCACACTCCACGTTTCGCCCATGCCGTGAATTGATGCAACATTGATGATTGCTTGATTGTCTAAATCGAGTGCTTGCTCTGATCCAAGTGTTCCATCAGCAGCTTCCACAATTGTTAATGTTGAACTTGATGTTGCATTTGCAGCCGCACGAACAAGTGTTTTAATTGTTCCTAATCCAGTCTCATGCGGCTCAAGTGCTGTTGCAACGATGACTGCGTTCGCTCCTGCAGCCCGAGCTGGGTCGTATTTCATGAGATGTCCAGGCTCGCTTGCAGTAACCAACATATCTCCAACCTCGATTGCCCCGCTTTCATCAGATACATGTGCATACACCAGTCCAGCAAGTGCAAGTGCACCACGATTTTCACCGCGCGCTCCCATCACAAATGCGGCGGTGTTTGAAATAATACCACCTACGTTTGATGCATAAGCTTCTTCAACTAATCTGAATTTTCCAGGGTTTTCCGGGTCTGGTTGCACAACGTCTGCATTTGAAATTATAGAACCTGGAGATAAATCAACATACTCAGCAAGATCGCCAATGCCGAATTCGGTTGAGTTTGCGATGAAGCTGTTTGCTGCATATACGTTTCCTCCAGCACCAATATGAAATTTCGATGTTCCGCCATTTGAGACAGTGAAAAGTGTTCTATCAAGCGCACCGGAGGATGACGTCATGGCTGTTTCTGTATCAAATTCAAATGCTGAAGCTCCTGCGACATCCTGAACTCCGGAGAAGAACGTTGTTGTTGTAAATTCTCCAATTGAATTAACTGAGTATCCTATCTCTAAAAGTGTTTTTTGTGCGGATCCATCTGATGTCGATGTGGTAAATGCCATAAAACTACCTTGATCTATATCCCCACCCTGCACAGCAAGTGTAAATGCCACAGTTCCGTCTGAATTTGCTGGTTGAGATATAAGAGATCCTGCAGCCGAATAATACAACCCATTTCCAGCCATTGCATTAGACGTATCAATCGTAAAAATACCGTTCATAAACAATCCTCCACCAAGTTGCAATTTCGCTCCCTCAACGCTCGTATTGAGCGAAGAGGAACTAATTCCAACATATCCATCGTTTGTTGATAGTGTGCTGATAATTGGAATGTTACCAGTTGAAGGGTTTCCTAACTGTACAGTGCCGGATGCATAAAGATCCTGCCACGAGAAGGCAGCACTTCCTAAATCTAACGTTGCTGTTTGGGCTGGCAACATATCCGAACCTATTGCTGAATTAATAGTCAGTGTGTCATTGGTATCATCTCCAATAGTTACACCTCCGCCAAAATATGCACTCGCATCATTACCAACAGCAAAGTTGAAATTCTGTCCGTCTATAGATGATGACGCGATTCCCACACCACCACCCGCCGCATCTACGGTCAACAAGGTCCCCAATTCACTGGTATATCCAAAGTGTGATGTACCCGATGCGTATACTCCAGCGAATGATAAATTTGGTCGTCCAAGATCAAACGTGTTGTTTGTTGTTACGAAAGCATCTGAGTTGAATGTCGTGGAGGCATTAATGCGCAGATTCTCTATATTGCTATCACCAATAATCATACTGCCTCCGAAATATGTGTCGTATGCGTTGGAGACAGCAAATGAAGTGTCAGATGCTGCAGCCATTGACGAAGACCCAAAAGCGACCGTGTCGTTTGCATTATCAATAATCAAAATTGGAGTGTTGCCATCCTCTGTGTTGAACCCAAGATGAACCGTTCCAGATGCATAGATATTTCTGAAAGAACTTGAAGAGACTCCCAGATCCGTGACCCCGGCACTTGTAGGTATGATCGCTTGGTTGGCAAAAATAGTTCCTGATGCATAGAAATCTTTAAAGGAATTTGTTGGTGTACCAAAGGATAGTTCGTCGTTGTTAGTTGGATCAATAATGTAACCAAAGGCTGAATTTCTCCCCTGAATCCCCCCACCAATAGTAATAAGGTCAGCAGCCTCACCCAACATAACTTTACCGAGAAATGTTGTAGATGCATTCACCGTAAGCTCATCTGCTTCTGAATCACCAATGATCATGTTTGCTGCGAAATATGATGAATAATCATTACCGACAACGAACCCAGTATCTGCAGCACCAAGAGATGACGATCCAATCGTTACAAACTCTTCGGTTGCATCAATAATAAACTGTGGAATTCTATCACTTGTATTGAAACCTAGGTGAACAGTACCCGATGCGTAGATGTCTCTAAATGATGAGGATGATGTACCTAAATCAGTTAATCCATTACTTGTTGGTAGGATTGCCTGGTTAACATGAATCGTTCCAGAAGAATAGAAATCCTTGAAAGAGTTGGCCGGTGTTCCAAAAGATAATTCGTCGTTGTTAGTTGGATCGATAATATAACCATTTGCTGAATTTCTTCCCTGAATTCCACCACCAAAAGTGATCAAATCAGCACCAGAATCACCCAGCTGAACTTTGCCAGTAAACGTCGACGATGCATTTGATGTGAATACGTCCGATTCTGAATCACCCAGCGTTGCGTCACCTGAAATGAACAATGAACCTGCCACTCCGAGTGTCCCAGCCGGAGTCGTTGTTCCAATACCAACATCATCACCTGAATCCGCTAAGTAAATAACTGAACCACCATCCGTCCACTCCCCTGATCCACCTCCACAACCCGTACATGTTCCTAAAATTGTGATGTCCTGTGTGTAAATTGATCCTGATGCATACAAGTCCTTCAGAGCGGTTTCCTGCGAACCAATATCCCATGAGTTATTTGCAGATGGCAAAATACCCGCATGAATCGTTGTCGTTGCTTTAATGTTAAGTGAATCTGAGAGAGAATCATCACCGAGCGTTGTATTTCCTGCGACTGTTAGATTTGCATCTAACGTTGTGAGTCCTTCTGAGGTGAATCCAGACTCAAACGTCGCACCACCAGTCACAATCAATTTGTTTTTTACTGATAAATCATCACCAACACTAAAATCACCAGATACACCACCCTGATTTCCGGCGATAATCTTTTCAACACGAATTATTCCGCTCTGAGAATCTCTTACATACAAAGGTGCAGCTTTCTCAGCCAAATACTCAAGCCCTTTGATGTCAGCATTCGTAAGATCTACTGTTCCACGCGCAGTTAAACCATCCAAGAACGACGCAGGGCCACTCTCATCTTCTTTTAAATCAGCAAGTGCAGTTCCTAATGCACCATCCAACATGGAAGCAACCAATGTCTTGATTTCATCCTCTTCCATCCCCTGAGTGATGTTTGTGATGAATGTTTCTGTTTTTCTCTCACCAGTATAAATAATTGGTGAAGCAGCTGCTCTATTTTCTGACGGAGGAAGTTCTTCTGGTAACAATTCAGCCATGTCTATATCCACCTCAACTTCAGGAAGGGTTTTTACTGGCGCGATCGTTTCTGGAGATGTTGCGTATGCACGCGATCCCTCACTATTCCATGGAACAACTGCCATGATGTCATCCCCCATTTCACGATACCCATCGATGATTGATTGTCCGAATTCTGCGAAGCCCTCTCCTATCAAACCAACCGCATTTCTGATCGTACCTTTATCGTTTGCGCGCTGCCCACCGACCGTCGCGGCGTCTACTGATGATGTCATTGCGAGCGCACACATCGCGACAGCAAAAACAGCATGCGTAGGCATGATTTTGGATACACTCTTTCTCAATCTTTTCGACAAGCTAAAAAAATGAGACCACCACATGTTTTTCCTCTTTATTAGTTTTCTATTGTACCATTTTTTTTTACTTTATTCTGTACTGTGTGTTGATAAGTACTTTTATATGTAAAAAAAATACCCTGGCTACGCCAAGGTATTTCTTAAACTTAAAGTTCAGTAAAACTTTCAAGTATATGTGAGATGTATCCAACACTGTCTTCTCGTTCATTTGAACCGAACGTTGCCTTCCATTCGTATGCACCATCATTCTTTAATGCGACTCCCCCCAGAGAGCCACCTTCTGAAATTCCGATACATGTATCAAATCCATTGATATCACCTCTGTACACAGAGCAGTTACCAATAGTTCCTGAAGCAACAAACTCATCTAATGATGTTGCGTTCTGTACCTTCCCCCCTTTTACATTGATGCGCATGCGGAAATCTTCTGACGTAGGAGCAGCTGCAAGCAACGCATCCTTTGAGTTAGCAAATGCCGCACCGTTATCTTTTAGATATGCGCTCGATGCATCCCAATGCCACCACGGATGAATTTCAACTGAGTACGATGTACCAAAGTTCTTGATTGTTACGAGGTTCCACTCTCCATCCCTTGGAAGCAATTCGCTGTCCGCTGGCACATCGAGTTTTGATGTATTCTTTGTAGTCTTTTTTTCTGCTTTTTTTGATACTTGTTCTGATGGTGCATCTTTTTCAGATGCATCATCTGAAACTGCACTACACCCTCCACCCATCAACACAACCAACCCTGCTGCGATGAGATATTTTTTCATACTAATATGATTAGTAATTAATTCTCGTCTACGCACCCAATCCCCACTCTGCACTCGATTTGAACGCGTGAATTTGTTCTGGCTTAAACCAATGCGCAATTTCGTGTTCTGCTTCTTCTGGTGTTTCTGACGCGTGAATCAAGTTCATGATTGCACGTTTTCCCTTGTTTGCCGAAACTGCAGATTCCATTGAATAGTCACCACGAATTGTTCCCACATCTGCCATTGACGGAATAGTGTGTCCTGACAATTTTCGAACCATGTCAATTGCGTGTACACCTTGTACCACCATTTTAATAACTGGTGCTGAAACCATGAAGTCGATAAGCCATCCACGAACCATATTTCCGATTTCTAGGTCGTCGTTTGTCCCTAACTCTTCATTAGCGTCGTATCCGTACTTTTCGTATGTTGAAAGTGTTTTCTGCCCAACACGTCGAATCCATTTCTCATCTGTTGGATAATGCTTGTCCATCTCGTCATGTGATGGCTTTACCATTTCGATCGCGATAATCTTAAGACCGCGCTGTTCCATGCGTCGAATAATTTCTCCTGTAAGTCCGCGCGTGACACCATCTGGCTTCACCATGCAATACGTCATTTCTTCTTCTGGTCGATTTAATTTCATAATTGTAGTCCGTCGCCCCAGACATCACAACGCGTCATCCTGAGCGTTTTAGTCGAAGGATCCCGTACAGTAAACATATAAATAATGTGGGGATAGTATAGGTATTCCACCACATTAGGTCAAGAAATAAAAAAGCCCAAACCACGTAGGTTCGAGCCTTATCCTTCTAAATGAGCGAGAACACCGCTTTTACAAGTGTGTCGCCTTTTGTTGCAATTACGACCACATCCAATCCGATATGCTCGATTTTGTGAACGGTGTTGTACCAAGCTGTCTGGTACTGCGCGATACATACATATTGTGATCCGAACTTTCCAGCAGGCCTCACCACAAAAAGTGGATTCCCCTCCATCAGCTGCAGCCTATCAACCTCGAAACCAAATGGTCCGTAGATGATTTCACCACTCGCATTGATGTACTTGACGTAGTGCATTCCTGGGTCTGCCTTCACCCTCTCAACCACCCACGGTGTATTCGACCGCGACGGTGTCGGCCAGATGACCTCACTGTCGGTTTGCCCAATGACGAGAAGTTGACCACCGAAGTCACTCGCGTCATACAGAGCCACACCTTCCTGCCGGCTCATACATACGAGATCTTCCGGCAGTGCTTTCGGCGCGCTC
Source organism: uncultured Gammaproteobacteria bacterium (assembly GCA_964536565.1). Taxonomy (GTDB): domain Bacteria; phylum Patescibacteriota; class Patescibacteriia; order Magasanikbacterales. The sequence continues at coordinate 404 of CAZHXK010000034.1, read as the reverse complement.
ACGTCGTAATCTCGACGCAAGAATATAACACACTGACCCTTTTCAATATCCATTGAGAGCACGAATGCATCCAACCCACCAACTGCAGCGTCCTTGAAATCTCCATACAACGAATCGCCCCACAGAATACTGAGGTTCTGCCCTTCGCAGGCCGCTACCGGAGTAGATTTCGAAGCCTCAGCACACATAGACACATCACAGCATCCAACAAGCCTGAACTGCTCATACGTCTTAGTCTTATTGGTGATAGAGCGATATGTGACGACCCAAGGTTCACCTTCATGCGACGGCGCGAAGTTCGGAGTGCCGCCCCCGCTTGCAGGATGCTGATCTTCACCATGATAGATGATTACGGTCTTATCGCAGCAAACCCAGAAGAGCGGCTTGTCGTTGTACTGTGAAAG
>CAZHXK010000033.1:0-13749 GCA_964536565.1 uncultured Gammaproteobacteria bacterium | reverse complement strand
CCTTCTTTCATTAGAAATGGCGATTGTCATGTTTATCGCTGAGTTCGCCTTCGCAGCGCTCGGAGCTATTGTGCTCGCAATAGTAGCGATGCCTGTATTCATGTTATACATCGTATCTGGAATCACAGGCGCATCAGCATTCTTCATATTCGGACTCGTCATTATGTTGCTCGTAATGGCAGCGCTCGCATTTCTCCTGCCCGCATGGTCGATCATGTTTTCAATTAGTTCGTGGTCGTACTTGTATGCAAAAGTACGAAAGGGTAAGGTAAAATCTCGATTCTTACACTTCTTTGGACACTAATCTCTACAACATATGGCGGATAACGACGATCTACAGTCATCTCTCTCAGACATCAGAAAAAATCAAGCTGAAGAAAAAGCTAAAAAACAAGCGGCACAATTAGGTGTGCCGTATATTTCTTTAAAAGAGTTTCCAGTCGCTCAAGAAGCTATTGCTTTAATTCCATTGGAAACCGCAACGGAGAAAAAAATTATTTCTTTTTACTATGATGGCGGAGAGTTGCACGTAGCTTCCTCGCAACCGGATAATGCAGACACAAAAGCATTTGCTGAAGAGATGGCGAAAAAGAAAAACGCGAAATTGACTATTTATATGGTATCAGATCAGGGTTTTGATGAGGGTATTCAAATTTATGAACGGCTGCCAAAAACGCGTGTCATTGAGACTGGTGTGAGTATTTCTCCAGAGGATTTAAAACAGTTTGAAGGAATCTTAACTTCATTTGAAGCACTACAAGCAAAAGTTCCAGATCTTAATATGACGGATTTGGTTGTAATGGTTGTTGCAGCAGGATTAGAGAGTGGTGCATCCGATATTCATGTTGAAGCGGGGGAGAAAGGTGGTGTGGTTCGATTCAGAATGGATGGAGTGCTGCATGAAGCGCTCCAGATCCCGAAAGAGATCATGCCAAAATTAGCTGGCCGGTTTAAACTCGTTTCGAAACTCAAAATCAACATCAAAGATAAACCACAAGACGGACGTTTCACGATTAATTTGGAGGATGGAAAAACGGAGATGCGTGTGTCAGTTCTACCGACTGCATTTGGAGAAAGTATCGTAATGCGTATCTTGCGTCCTGGTTCGATCTCGTTGCAATTCGAAGATCTCGGTTTGATGGGAAAATCATACGATCGTCTCAAAGAACAAATCTCTCGTCCAAACGGCATGATTATCACAACAGGGCCAACTGGTTCTGGAAAAACAACAACACTGTATGCGATTCTCTCACATTTAAATAATGAGGAAACAAAAATCATCACGCTTGAAAATCCGATCGAATATAAGCTGGCTGGTATCGCGCAATCCGGAGTAGACGCAGAAAAAGGTTATTCGTTTCAACAAGGACTTCGGTCAATTTTGAGACAGGATCCGGACATTGTCATGGTTGGGGAAATCCGAGATTTAGAAACAGCTGATGTTGCTATTCAGGCTGCACTTACTGGTCACTTAATGATTTCAACTATTCATACAAACTCTGCTGCTGGCGCCATCCCTCGATTCCTATCCATGGGGGTGAAGCCATTTTTGCTACCGCCGTCACTGAATGCAATCATTGGGCAGCGACTTCTGCGACGTTTGTGTACTGAATGTAAACAAGAAATCCAGCTCGAGCCAAAGGTAAAAGAAAAGGTAGACGCAATTCTTGCGAAACTTCCAGAGGATGCTGGCTACGACATTGATTTGGCTACTGCAAAATATTACGGACCAGGGGAAAAGAAAGAGTGCACAAAGTGCATGGGTATGGGATTCAAGGGGCGTGTTGGAATATACGAAGTATTTTTAATGAATAAAGAGCTCGCTAAGGAGGTTGAAGCATCGACGGTGTCAGAATACAAAATGCAAGAGCTGGCTGAAAAATTCGGTATGGTTACGATGGCGCAGGATGGACTTGTTAAGGCAGCGATGGGTCTTACTAGTGTTGATGAGGTATTTTCCGTAGCTGAACAAAAGAATGTATCAGAGGCGACTGACACACCAGAAGAACAGCCGTCAGTATCTCCCGATCAAACAGAAAAACCAGCGGAAGCGGCACCAAAAAAGCCGGTCGCACCAACAGAAGAATAAATGTGGTATACTTATTGCAAAGAGAGTGAGTGGTTGTGTCTGTGCTATACCCTACACCCTCAACCCTACACCCTCATTATATGGCTCCAAAAAAACAAACAAAAAAAGCTCCCAAAAAGGCTCCAAAAAAACCGGTTAAGAAATCGGTAAAGAAAGCACCCGCAAAGAAGGTTGTAAAAAAAGCTCCTAAGAAAAAAGTTGAGGAAGTGGAAGAACTAGACGAGATGGAGGAAGAATTGGATGTGGATGCTGAACTCGAAGGTGAAGACTTGGAGGATTTTGAGATTGAGGACATGAGTGATGAGGATGAAGGGTTAGATGATGATGAGGAAGACGACTCTGATGAAAAGATTGATGCCGATCTTGATGACCTTAATGATGATGACGAGGATATTGAGGAAGCGGACGATGATCTTGATTTGGATGTAGAAGAAAGCGATGATGAAGAAGAAGGTGAGGAATTAGATGAGGATGAAGAAGAGGGGTTGGATGATAAACCGGAAGAAGAAATCAAGCCAAAAAAGAAAGTAAAAAAAGTTTCAAGCGAGGACAAGCTAGAATCGTTTGATGATTTCATGAAGGACGATGAAGATGAAGAGGAACAACAACAACTTTTTGACGACGATATGCTAGATGAGAACCCACGAAAAAAGAAGAAGCGATCAGGACACGATATTCCACTTAAACTATATCGCCGCATCGCACTCGGATTTATCGTCATAACTGGCGCACTCTTATTGTTCATGTTGGTCTTCTCTGCTACAAGCGCAACCATCAACATTACGCCTGAAAAAGAACAGATTTCAGTTTCACTTTTGCGAACGGTTGCAGGCACAACAGACCGAATTGAGGGTGTGGTCTTTGTTGAAGAAATTACATATTCAGAATCATTCTCTGTTGAGGAAGGGAAAGAGGTTGAGGGGAATGCGAGTGGGCAGATGCGAATTATTAACAATTCGAGCGAAACAGTAAGTTTGATTCCGCGAACACGCTTCCAGAGTGCTGATGGTGTTATCTTCAGAATTGCTGAGCGAGTGATCGTAAACGCGGGCAAAGAAGCTACGGCAAAAGTTACTGCTGATGTTGTCGGAACGGCGGGGGATGTTGCGCAGGGCAAGTTCACAATTCCAGGTTTGCCAACAGCTCAGCAGGCGGAAATATTTGGAGAGAGCGTTTCGGATATGAGCGGAGGGGTACGAATCGCAGGAGTGCTGGCTGAATCTGATATTGAAAGAGCTCGAAGTGGTATTGCGGCATCGTTGAAGCAATCAAAACTCGATCAGTACAGAGACAATGATGGGGCGCAGTCATATCCAGACAACATCGCATCGGTTGAAGTACTCAGTGAGACAATCAACGGTGAAATCGGATCAGAGGTAGATCAATTCTCAATCGATGTGCGTGCGAACGTAACGGCTGTATTCTTTGATGGATCAGCACTCGATACACTCACGCGTCAGGCTGTATTCGCAAAAGTTCCATCAGATAAACGACTGCATAAAGTTGGAGATCCTCGGTACGAAGTAGAGAAGGTGGATGCCGAAGCAAAAACAGCAACACTGAAGCTAACACGTGAAGGAACAGTAATAGTCGATCCAGGGTCTGATATTGTCGCACCATCAAAATTCACAAATCTTGATGAAAGCGCTATCGAAACATATATGGACGCAACAGGATTGATCGACAATTGGGATGTACAGATTCGACCACGCTGGAGAAATAAGACACCAGGAACAGCAGAGCGAATTAAGGTAAAGGTGAATGTCGAATAGAAGATTATAAAGTATGATACGTAAAAACGGCTTCGGCCGTTTTTTGGTATAAAAAAATCCCGACACGTATGTCGGGGGTATATGCTACTGCGTAAGTTGTGCTGCAGCAGTTTCAAGGTCGTCGGGCTTCAGGTTCATCTTTGCGGCGCACACGAGCGAAAGTTGGCAGGCTGCGGACATACGGTGTCGCCCTAGGACCTTGAGAACACCTTCGGCGCAAAAGTCAGAAACAATCACATTCGTGTGTTCCCATGTCTCCTTTGCATAGCCAGCCATGTTGCTGAGGATGGTGTCGCTGGTCATGTTCGTGCGAATTGCTCCAGCAATGATCGGTTGGGCAAAGCGAGTGGTATCTCCGCCAAACATGATGCTAAATCGCGTGTGCTCTCGAAGGTTAATACCGAGTTCTTCCTCGGCAGTGCGGAGGAAAGCCTTTAAGACGATATTCGGACCACGATCAAAGCAGTCGCCGCGATCAGGTCGGATCGCTCCGACAATAGCACTCTGAAACTGCGCTGCTTGAGTTGCATGTTCTTCGCTGCGTCGCATGATGATAAATTTATTATCACCAGTGATGAGACTGCAGGCAAGTAGAGGTCGTCGAGAAAACGGACACGAGATTTCGCGTTTCCGCCAACGACGGAATTCTCTCTCCACTGCAGCTGCGACGTCCTGTAGTTCAGGGTCTGTGAGGAATTCAGCTGCACCGTGTCCACCGAACATGCTTAGATAATCAGCGCTACGAAACCACAACATGAGTTGTCCGGAGTCATCTTGATGCCATAGCTGCAACCCAACTCCCTGACCATCAAACACGCGCTTATTACGTTGGTTTAATGTGCCAAAGATGGTTTCAGCTGCTGCGTTGAGCTTCGGCGACAACAGAAATGGTTTCTCGTTGAAGGCAGGTGTAATGATATGCTCGCTATACACCGGTTCATCGGTCGTCACAACCGCATTAATCTTCACACCATGGAAATCGTAACTCATGACAAACTCTCCTTATGTCGGGTAATCTCGGGAACTAGGTCAGTAACTGTGTCGACCACGAGAATGTCATCTGACAATTGTCCGGGGGTGTCACGCAGTGAAGCCGTGGCAGCAGAAGATGTGTAAATCCGTCCACGCGCAATACCAGCTGCGGGAGCAATATCTTCGTTGAATGTATTTCCGATCATGATGAACGGTTGGTCGGGTGAAATGCGAGCGACATGCCCTTGAAGCGTCGCGACGTCTTTCGACTGCACAACACACACTTCAGAAAAAACTCTTCGCAATCCAGTCACGAGAATTTTCCCCATCTGCCACTCCTGATTTCCTCGCGTGTAGCAGATCAAACGCTTGTTGCACGCAAGCAAGCCTTCGACGCACGGAAATGCACCAGTAATGACACTCGGTGTTTTGTTATCAGCAGAGTATTTCTGGTAGATGCGGTCGATCTGGTCACGTGTGCCGCCGTTATCTGCCATTGTGAGATGGCGGGCATGCGCTGTCGGAACATCCACCCAGCTGTTTCTGTAGTGGTAGAGCTCATTGGTGTACGGAATATTCAAAAGTTTTGCAACTCGTTGAAGCAATGTCCGATACGGCATGCTCTGCACAAGCGTCCCATCTAAATCAAACCACCAATCATCAACTTCGCGAAGCCATGTACTCAAGCGATGCATAAAACCTCCGATCAGTTATAAAATGAACCGAGTACATGATAGTACAAAGTGACCCACATGTCAATGGGAAAGCTGTAAAATAGAGCGCATAAATGTTAAGATGCATAACTATGCGTGAGATACCTTCTGTAGAGAAATCGGACGGATCGTTCTCAGAACGAAATGTTCATGAAGCAATACAGGGTTCAGTTTCTATGGTGGATCGACTGATCGACAGCGATGTTTCATTTCCTCAAAAAGAACGAGCGAAACAACTTGAAAAACTCATGATGAGAGGGGAGATTAGTGAGCCAGATGCAATTCTCGCGGTGATCCCTCTCGATGAAAAAGCAAAGGCAGAGGTCGGTATGTTCATCATGAAGACGCTCGAGCCTGGTCTGTACTGGGATGCGTTTAATGAGTGTTTGCCAGACATGCCACAGGAGTACGCGCATGAGGCAGCAGAATTTTTTTTCACCAACAGCGATCCGACACAGTATCAGATTTCACATTTTTATCGACATACATACGGATGGCTATCAGATACGCAGAGGGCGGCACTTTTTGAGGGTGCGATTATGTTGAAGGACACAAAGAAGAAAGAAGTTGATGAGATACAGGAGGAATCAAAAAAACAAGAGCGAGATTACAGGGCGAATAGAAAAACACGAGGGCAGCGAGCAGGGAAAGAAGAAATGACGGGGTCGAAGAAAAACCAAGAGGAGGATAAAAAAAATAGGAGAGAGAAGAAAGCCCAAGAACGAAGGGAGCGAATAGAGTCATACAGGAGAGACAAGCACTCTACATCTTCGGGGTCTGAGAAAAAGTGGCATGTGGATGCAGAAGTAACATCAACGCCTGAGCGAGCAGCATTTCTAGCGCCCTTCGCATATCCGCTGATTAGTCTGCCGGACAAGCCTGAAATTTTGAATTCCCCTGAGCCATTTTACAGCCATCATGATGGAAACAGTGTGACGGCTTTTAAGGACTATCGTGAACAAAGGCGATTATACGATGAAGCTCGTCGGAAGTGGGACCGTGATAAACATCGGCATGAACAGGAAAAGCGTAAGAAAGCCTTGCGGATCAGAACGCGTGTCTCTTCGGCAGTAACTCAGAACCCTGAGTATGTAACGTATGTTCTTCAGTCTGCGGTGGAATATTATCGGCAACTCTTGGACGATGATGGACTTCGGGATTCTCAAGGACGTCAAGATGATACAGATCAGAGAATTAAACTGACGAATACAGTAAAAGGGTTTTTAGAATCTCGCGAATCAACAAGTGCTGTCATGATCCAGTATATTCCTCAGCTTGTTGAGGTTGGATTGGTGAACTCTGAACAGGCTACGCAATTCTTCTCGAGTGTTTCAGATAGTTATTTCTCTACCAATCCATTTCAGACAGGTGATATTTCAGAGCAGATCGAGAATCAGTACGAAATATATGCAGCAAAGGTGGGGAAGAAGTTATCTGATGTGCGTACTGACTGGCCAGATGAGATTAGACCAAAGCGAGTACGAAGAGAAATCTATAGACTGGATGATGAGTTGTCCAGACGTGCTGCGCACGCAACCTTTGGCAAATTTCAATCATACAAACAACACCTAGAAAAACCGGTTGAGTTTTGGTCCACCAAAAATAGATTGTCTTACGCGCTACTTGAGATAGAAGCTATTGTGCCAACACTGTTGGAATTAAAAACCGTTATGGCTAAGGCTCGTGAGGTGGGTGAGGAGGTTATGAATACGCATGATTTATCAGAGATTCGTGCATTATTGGCATATCGACCAGAAGATAGCACAGATCCAAAACGAGATATGGAGAAGATGGTGGTCCAAATTCTGAGGCAGCCCATTCTCGATTACGGAGCTGATTCTATAACGAGTAAAGACATTGTGAGAAATATTGAAATGCTGGAATCAGAGCTTTCGCCAAAAGCATTTTTAAAGATTACTGATACTATCAATAAAAAAGATCCTTCAATTTGGCTTGAGAATATGGACTATACCCTCAAAGCAGAGCCTGTAAAGATGGACGCGATACTTGAATTCGCCGTACAGCGTTCACCACAGGCTGTTATTAATGAATATCAGAATCTCATATGGCAGTCTGTACACAGTAGGCATGACAATATGCTCTCGACTGAACAGGTGAGAGCATACGCGCGTGCTGCTCTCGAGAAAAACCCGGAATCTGCGGTGTGGGATCTGAAAATCTTTCAGGAGCTGTACACCGCTGAAGAACAGCATGAATTTATCGAGCATCATCTTGCTCAGGGGGAAGGAGAATACTTCCTCTATCAATTGTTGAATTCAGATCTGTCTGAGCTATATTCTGCTCAAATTCGCGAAACGATTATTAACAATCCATGGCAACTTAAGAAAATTACAGACTATATAGGGATGGAAAGATGGAAAAAAATTCGAGATATACTTGGTGTTGAGGTGTTTGTGGGTTTAATTGAGCAACATCCACATTATGTCCACATAGAGCAACTCTTGGACGATAAAGATGTACTTTTAGACATAAGTCGCAGGAGTCCTCGGGGATGGCAGCGAATATTGGCTGCGCTTACGCGCACTGGTTTTTCTGCGGGTGTTGCGACGATCCTTCGTCACACGGGAAAAATTATTGAGGATGATCGAGCTGCTCGAGAAAAACAAAAGAAGGGAAAGGAATTGGGTTACGATAAAGTTTATCTTCTCAAGCATGCAGAAAAACAGCCGATACAGAGGTTGGCTGAAGCCTCAATGCAGCAACTTGTGATGGTCTGTCAGGAGAAGCCTGTGCGCGTGTTTGAAAAAGATGTTCTGAGTGCAATTAAAAGGGCAGGGGGGTATACACTGAATCGTCTTCAGCAAGCTCATCTAGACGAGTTACAGAGTATTATTGAGGTGAATGTCGAGGCACAGGTGGATCGTGATCCTCATCTTATCTATGAGTTGTCTGGTGTGGTAAATGCAAAAACATACAAAAAACTTCTTGAACGACATGCACGGGTCGTTGCATTTACGGAAGGACGATATGGAAGATCTTTTGCGAATGACATTGAGACATCGGACGATCTTCGTGAGCGCATATTCGATATGAGTCCTGTGTTAAAAGTTCGCGATAATGACAATGAGTTGAAGCAAGATGTCTACCTCGAGATTATTGAACACGGCGCCGGACAAGCGTTCCACCCTCTCTTTGAAGCTCGTCTCAAAAAACTGGCAGGGAGGGAAATAAAACGGAATGGACCTCGGACAGATGAGATTGATAACATGACACTCCAGAAGGAATTCGCGAGTTTGGTAAAAAGGTGTTCGCTGTTATCAGCTTCAGAATATGCATCAGACAATGCGGCGTTTATTATGGATATCGAGAATACTGAGGAGCAAAAACGGGTCATGGATGCACTTGAGTATCTTTCGTATTTTAATCTTGATGATATTGAAACACCATTGGATGAGACAACATACGAAGATGTAATGCGCGAAATGGAATCGCGAATAGCCGCACATGCAAAGGAGTTGTTTGAGTTGGATGATGATATCAGCATTTCTTTTGATCACATAACCATACGAACGGTAATGGCGATGGCTGTATACTATCGAAATGATGCAAAGACAGATATTGAACTAAAACAGACATTTCACGATATGGTAAAGCAGGTTTCAGATCCAAATTTTGTATCGTGGCGTGCATGGGGCTCAGATACGGAACCTACAGCAGAAGAAAAACCGGGACTACTGAGAGAAATCAAACATGATAATTTAGTTCCGTATCATATGACGGTCGAGCAATATGAACAGTGGGTTGCAGATGTTCATGTGGATGTGGAGGAGATGCTGGGTACAAATATTAAAGATATTCATGTGGGTATAAAGCGTATTGTCGCTGATGCGGTCGCGGACGGACACATTGAGGGTGATGTGATTGACTTTGATGGTGAGATGCATGCATTGCGTCTACAAACGTTGATGGAGCCGATTTCTGTGTGGGGACGCGAAATGAGAGATATACGAAAAGAAGCAGGAAGAAAGATGACGCCTGAACAATACCGGCGCTTCACTGAAACAAAAGAAAAACTACAAGTGTATAGGGAGTCTAATGCTGATGAGATTATGGAAGCGCAAGCTCATGTGTACACGGCCAAGCTCGCACATATCAGCTCTCAGGAATTGGAGACGCAGTCGCTCGATGTGAAATCAAAAAATATTCCACTCAAGAAAGCATTTGAAGTGATCAGTGAAGTATTCGGAAAAGATGCATTCGTGCATGATGTTGAGCGTATTAAAAATACTGTCTACAACGCACGAGAATCGATGTTTGGTGGGGAGCGACTTTCAAAGTCGCAACTTACGATGACTGATAAAGTGGATGCAGATATATACTTCAGAATCGGAGAAGAGCCTGTTGAGTCGTGTCAGCATTTTGATGGTGGTTCGTACAATGTTGGTATTATGTCGTATGCGATCGACCCGGCTGTGAAAGTCATTCAAATTTACGATGAACAAGACACACTCATTACGAGAAGTATCATGAGGCTTCTTAATGATGAGAATGGGAACCCTGCTATTTTCCTCGAGCGTGTATACTCTACAAATCTTCATGAAAAGATCGATAAGGCAGTGGTAAATCTCGCAACGGACAAAGCTCGTGCTATGGGGGTTGGGTTATATTCGAGGGAAGTCGCGGTGGTTTCAGAAGAAGATTTCGGTGAAGAAGGGTATGCAAATTTAAAAAGTAATGGATCGCGTACACCATGGATTTATACTGATGCTGCTGGTGGATCTGCGCGTGATGGACAGTTCGAGGTAACGAGTGCAAGGAGGATTGGGTGATAAGGTGGTGGGTTGACAGAACAGCTGACAGAGGCTAGTCTGTGCTACAATTCATTGAGTCACTAACTAAGAGGTATTATGAAACTACAAAACACTCCAGACGCCATTTGGGACAAAATTGTAAACGGCGTCTTCATCATCGCTGAGGCTGGCAAAAACTTTATGCACACAGAGGAAGGCCGTCCTGTTGCCGAGTATTTGGTAAATGCAAAACAGCTCGTGGATGAGGCTGTTGCTGGTGGTGCTCATGCAATCAAATTCCAAACGCATGTTGTTGAAGACGAACAGCTTGATATGGATGTGACGTCTCCGCACTTCAAGGGATCAGATCGATATGCATGGGTCACGCGCAACACTGAAGCGACACCCCTCGAAGCATTCTGGAAACCGCTCAAAGCATACTGTGACGAGAAGGGAATCATTTTCATGTCTACACCTATGTCTCGCAAAGCGGCTGAGCTGCTCACCGAGGTTGGGGTGAATGTGTGGAAAGTTGGTTCTGGTGACATTCTCGATTTAGTCACTTTGGATTACCTTCGGAATTCCGGAAAGCCAATCATTTTTTCAACGGGAATGAGTACGCTTGAGGAAGCAGACGAAGCACTTGCATTCATTCAGGAAAAGAATGATCGCGTGTGTATTCTGCACTGTGTTTCAAAATATCCGTGTCCTCCAGAGGAATTGCGATTGGGAACAATCCAATTCTACAAGGAACACTTCAAAGTGCCGATCGGTTTCTCAGACCATTCAATTGGCTTGGAGCCCGACATGGTTGCAGTTGCTGTTGGGGCGACAGTCGTAGAAAAACATTTCTCCATGTCGCGGGACTTGTGGGGTGCAGATCATAAAGTATCCATGACGCCACAAGAATTGAAAGATTTGGTGGCAGGGATTGATGAAGTTCTTGGCAGCGAAGAAAAACGCGCTGAGATTCTTGCAACTGACTACGCCCGGGCTGCGCTTTCTCAATCCGAGAAGACATTGCAAGAAGGCGAAGCAGTCTTCCGACCGCTCTTCCGAAAGTCTCTGATGGCTGGTGCAGATATTCCAGCGGGAACAGTTGTTACAAAGGACATGCTCTATGCGATGCGACCACAAGGATTCGCCGGCGGACTTCCATCGGAGCGATATGAAAGCGTGATCGGCAAAACACTGAAAACCGATCTGAAGAAATTCGATCCCATCACAGATGAAGCGCTCGAAGCTGTGAGCTAGAAAAATACGCAACACATAAACAGATCTCGGTTCCGGCCAAGATTTTTTGATATAAAAAACCTCCCACAAAGGGAGGGTTCGATTAGTTCGAGAATGTATCCATGAGTTGTGTGCCTAGATCGGTCAGATAGATGGTACCAGTCTTAGGGCTTCCTCCTTCGAGTGCATACTCGAGGAAATCAGGAAGTACTTCATCCTGCATCCGACACGAGGCGATACCCCACGCGATTGCTGCGACGGAATCTGTGTCACCACCGTCCTGAATAATCTGCATCATGATGCCGCGGAGCGAATCGAATCGCTTCAGATGCGAGCACACAGCATGGGTCGTCGCGATGGCAACAGACACATTATTGTAGCTACGAACGGCTTTACCATCAGGCCACAACCGATCGAACACATAAAACCATCGCTCGTCTTCGGGTGGTAAATTATCCTTACAGTACAACGGAAGATTCCGAAGTGGTTCATCTTGATACAGCGCAAAGTGTGCCATTGCAGTTACGGCTCGAGCAGAGAACAATCCTTCGGGAGTGTTGTGCGTAATCGCAGCTTGCATCGTCGAAATACGAAGTGCTTCTTGAATATCAGAAATCACTCCAAGCGGCACGGCACGCATGCACGCACCATTCTTTCGCGAGTCAGGACGAATTCGGTCGAGGAATGTAACAACATGGCGATGGATAACATCTTCGGGGACGTGACAGTCCGCTACAATTTCTTCGAGGAATGCTTGAAAGCCGCGCGCGTAACCTTTGCGGTTTCCACCACGGACAAACTCTCGGAGCCAGAAGAAAACAAATTCATCTGGATTGAGTTGGTCGAGTGGAACAAAGGAAATCGCGCTTGCGCACCCGACACTCATTTCCGCATCATCGGTATAAAAACCGGCAGGATGCCCATGTGTAGGATGCTCGAGATATCGATGAAAACTCATCGCTTCTGCGTAAAACCGCTCTCGCGCTTGCGAGTTCTTCTTCAAGTACTCCACTGCAGCTGCATATGCATCACCCATGGCAATGTAGAGCAACATCATATCATTTCTGAATTTCATTTTTTCTCCTTGTGTATGAAATGAACAGCGTGGAAATATAGCACGAAGAGCTATATATGTCAATGCGGTAAATAAAAACCCCCGCAATCGGGGGGGTGCAACATTCAGCAAATAGCTGGGAATCCATGTCCATGATTCGACCAGTTATATTCAAGTTCGTTAGCCAGCAGGATGACCTCGCTCGGCACAAATTGGACGATAAAAATTGGTGTGTATGGAGCAGCTGGCGTTTTCTGTGTCTGATTGGGATGTGTCGTGATCTGAAATTCTCCACTCACGAGCAGAGGGACAGACTGTGTTTCCAGGGGTGCTGGATCGATGACACGTGAGAGTTCACGAATAAACGCAGAGGACTGTAGTGGTTCATACGAGGCTACTGCTGCGCCATTGCATTCGGGGCATATTTTCTGCACTCGTAGTTTGCCATGCGTATGCGTATTTTTGCCAGTCGACTCCATGTCGAATGTTCCATGAATCTCACAACCTTGGAACACATTTCCCAAGCGGTATGTGAATGTGTGTGTTGTGTGGTCAAACGTACCGTGAATTCGTAACTGTGAAACTTTCATGATGTCTCCATGAGTAATGATCTGACTGAAGCCTAGCATGGAACTGTCTATATGTCAATATAAAAAAGCCTCCCGTAGGAGGTCAGTATCAGATTTTTTCGAACATTGCGGCGAATACACCGCGCTGTTCAAGCATCCAGTAGATACCGTACGAAGCAACAGCACACGGGATGAATGCGAATGGAGAAAGAACAAAAGATCCGATAAGGAATCCAAGTGTGATGAGAAATAGTCCTGTGAAAATGCCACCAAACTGTAGATCAGGAATGGTGTATCGAACCACGAAACACCCGAGAACAAACAGAATAACTGCGGGAATCAGAAGTAGAAGCATGAATCCTCCTTAAATGCCTCAAAATGAACAGGTCAAGAGCATATCGCGATATGCGGATTACGTCAATACTGAATAAAAAAACCTCCCGCTGAGGGAGGTGCGATAGAAGACAGCGCACAAAACTACATAGCGCTAGTCTTTGAGTAAAATAACTCTGCGATGATCATCGATGGTGAGCATCTCGTAGACGTCCAGCGCATCGAAAATTTCTTTGGGCTTGGCGAGTTTTCCCTCCACCAGC
>CAZHXK010000032.1:0-14348 GCA_964536565.1 uncultured Gammaproteobacteria bacterium | reverse complement strand
TATTTTATTGAAAAGAAAAAGCATCTGCACAAAACAGATACTTTGTCTACTCCGCTTACTGGACGGGTTCAGAACTATGGCTTGGAGCTCGATAAACGCGACATTCATGTCAATATAAAAAAGAACCCCATTTTGGGGTCCCGTGATTCCTGCTCATAGCAGAAGCACTTCCTACATTGTGAAGATACGCGGGTCAAGATCCATCTCCGCCAAACGAGCCTCAACCGCCTTCCGCGCAACCTCAGCAAGCTCGCGCGCAAGCTCACCTCGTTGACCCTGCCTACGTAACGAATCGGACAGACTTGCCTCACTTTTCGGTACATAATCCGACTCTACTTCCTCGCACCACTCCGTCACGCGCCGAGCGTCGAAGTCAATCTCTCTGAGACGCGCAGGACAAAAGCTGTCGATGATGGCACGGAACAAATCTCGTGATAGAAAGTATGCCCTCAACTGCTCCATCGTCATCTCAGCAGTGCGGTAGCGATGGCCAATTGTACTCCAAACACGAAATACGTCCGCGCCCGCTACGACCTTACAATGCACCGAATCTCCCATGACATCCTCCATGCTTTTCTATCAGAAAAGCCGTTGATTAATAAAGATAGAATAACAAAAAAAATCAATGCTGTCAATAGTAAGATACAAACATGCAGATGGTTTTAACGTCCCACCCTCGTGTATCAAAAAAGCACCATTTACAGGTGCTTTTCTGAGTTCTCCGAGGGTGGGATTCGAACCCACGACCAATTGATTACACGTTACCCCTAAGTTTCCTTAAGGCATGGACTATATCATCATCCACGAGGGATGTGAGGCGCTTCCAAACTCACATGAGTCTGTACTCCCAAAGGGATAGTCTCTGAACCTTCCGCTTTCACGGCTTGGCTGCTGATTAGCGTAGTCTGTCCGATACAGACATTAGCCTTCCAGCAATTCACCTCATTATTCGACCGCCTTCTCAGACGGAAGCTGCGTTATGCCGTCATGAACTTCTGCATGACAATTCGCACACAAGAGAATACATTTATCAGCTTCTTTACGCACTCGTTCCCACGAACGGGTTAATCCATCAGCAGATAATCCAAATTCCTTCTCTGCTGGATTAATGTGATGAAAATTAAGTGCTCCAATATATTTCTCATATCCGCAAACCTGACAACAGCCACCTTTATAGGCGACAGCCATCCTGCGAACTTTCTTGCGCCGCTTAACAACAGCGCGTTTTATTTACTCGGCACGATCGGCATAGGTACGCGTCTTTTAGGCATATATTATATGCTATCGTGACACTGTGTACACAGTCAACTGCTCTGCCACTGAGCTACCTCGGATTATAAATTTTACAAGAACGACCCAATAATACGACACCCCATTCGGAAAGTCAAACGTTTCAAAAACCCCGGCTAACCGGGGTTTTGATGCGTATCAAAATCCCGGTTACTGCAACGGATTGTATCCCCCATCAACCTCCACACCATCAGCAAAACCATCTCCATCTGTGTCCGCATTTAACGGATCCGTATTATGCGTATTGATCTCATCAAAGTCATCCAAACCATCTCCGTCTGTGTCCGCTTTATTTTTATCGGTTGAATGTACATTCATTTCATCCCAATCAGTCAGCGCATCACCATCGCTATCCAACAACATATCAACATCTGTATCTGCACCTTCCTTCATTTCAAATCCCACGGAAGATACATCTGCGTCCTCAGAATCAACATCTCCCTCATGCAATTCATGTGCCCCTCCCATCATAATCTCTGTCAGAATCTCTGTGTACTCTTCCACAGACACCGCATCGTCTGGCACCTCAATAGTATTTCCAATATTGTAATTACTCCATTCAAGTTTCACCGGAGCCCGAACTTTCCCATCTTTGAATGCAAGTGAGTAAGACAACTCAATTGCTCGTCCTGTGTTTACATCAATAGTAAGTGTCACCGCCACACCACTTACAGGAGATTCAGTACCATACAACTCATCTAAATCAACCTGATCTTCTAGCTCTTGCGCCATCAATTCTCCACGCTCACCATTATCCTTCACTAATCCCTCACGATATGTTTCTAATGCTGCGATAATCTCCCGATTCCCAGCGCTTGCATTCTCTGCAATTGCACTATCAATATCGCCAATATACATGACATACGACTCAACAGTAGCATCAATAACAAACTGTTTCGCATTTTCATTTGCACGCAACTGCAACGTCGCCGTCCCTTCGGCTGCATTCTCTTCAAGCAACGTCAGATCAAGCGGAGGTGCCAACATGTACACATCCCGAATACGCTCCAATGTTTTCTTCACATCTGGATAGACGTAATCCTCTGGATCAAGCGCTGTCTCTTCTCCTTCGGTTTCTCCCAAAAACGCATTCACTTGCTCTCGTACCGCACTCAAATCAAGATCAACCCACAAACCAAGCAACTCACTGATATCAAACGGAAGATCCTCAAACTTCAACTCCCCAATCCTCATATAAATATTCTCATCCACAAAACCAGAATCAAGTCTCACACCCATATCATCAACTGCAGAAAATAAACCAAGCTGAACTTCTCCATCAATTCGTTTTGCGTCCACTTGCACCGTGTCAATCATCAATTCCAAGTTAAAATCATTTGGATTCACTCCCAAATCCTGTGCACCATCCTCAAGCACCTCGCCAGATAAACCAGCAAGCGTTTCACCCGGAAGCGTGAGTTTAAACCGAACATCCTCAGCGAGTACCAATTCCTCAAACGTTCGGAACATTAATTTCTGAGCATCCGCAGGAATATGAGACGGCGTGCGCAACAACAAAAACGCAACACCTCCACCCCCTACCACAAATACCGTAACCAAAATTCCAATTAATACTTTGATGCCAGTTGACATCCCTGTCTTAGCAACCGTCGCCGCCATAGCCACACCTCCGGCTGGATCTGCAGGCGAAGCTGGTACGGCCGCAGGTTGCACTGCCCCATCTTGTTTTTTGAACATAACGTAGATACATCGCAATTAGTTCTCTAGTATAACACGAACGTTAGTAATCTCGAAGTTTCTCGATACCTTCCATCTTCTGCATTTTCTCCAACGCCTTCGCCTCAATCTGACGAATACGCTCACGTGTCACATTAAACTCGCGACCAACCTCTTCAAGTGTGTGTCCAACTCCATCAACCAAACCAAATCGCATTTCCAAAATCTTTTGCTCACGAGGAGTCAATTCTGAAATGACATTGTGTACGTAATCTTTCAACAACTGCAATCCAGCCGCACGATCTGGCGTCACACTCTTCACATCCTTAATAAAGTCTTGCAACGACGAATCTTCTTCATCATCACCAACAGATGTCTCAAGTGAAACGGTTTCTTGTGAAATTTTAATGATGTGTTTAACCTTGTACAATTCCTGATTCATTTCAGCCGCAACTTCCTCTGGTGTCGGCTCACGTCCCAAATCTTGAATAAGCTGACGCGAAATCTGCTGAAACTTATTTATAGTCTCAACCATGTGAACCGGAATTCGAATTGTACGAGACTGATCAGCAAGAGCTCGCGTAATCGCTTGTCGAATCCACCACGTTGCATACGTAGAAAACTTATACCCCTTTCGGTATTCAAACTTCTTAACCGCTCGAAACAATCCAATGTTTCCTTCCTGAATCAAATCAAGCAACGTAAGCTGTTTGCCAACAAATTTCTTCGCAATAGAAACAACCAAACGCAGGTTTGCCTCAATCAATCCCTTTTCGGCTTCTCTATCACCCTTTTCTTTTCGCTTCGCCAATGAAACCTCCTGCTCACCGGTCAAAAGCGGAATCTTACCAATCTCCCTCAAATACATCTGAATAGAGTCAGCGGAGAGATCTGGAACTTCGTATGATTTTTGTGTGAGATGCAACTCATCCATCAATGCCTGCTGCTTCTCCTTTCCACCCAGAAGCTGCTCGCGCATTTCAATAAGCTGCAAACCTTCTTTCTCTAATTGATTCAAGAAGATCTCGTATGTTGTTAAATAGTCCTCAATATCAGGAAACGTCACCATCACCTCATTCTCAGTAATGAACCCACGTTTCTGTGCTTTATGCAGAAGCATCTCCAAACGCTCCTCTGTTGGAGGAGCCGATTTCACATATTTTACTTTTACTCGTGACTTAGTCTTCTTCTCCACTTTTTTTGGAGGAGATTTTTTCGCAAGAGCCTTTCGTACTGTTTTTGCAGCCGCCGACTCTACCTTCTTCGGCTTACGCGCTGGCTTCTTAACAGGTTTTTTCTCAGCAACCTTCTTTGCTGGTTTTTTTACAGTTTTTTTCTCAACCTTCTTTGCTGGTTTTTTTGCTACTTTCTTTACTGCCTTCTTCGCTGGTTTTTTGGAAACTAATTTCTTCAACTTCTTTTTCGCTGCTTCAACAGCTTTACTTGCTGAAGACTTCTTTTTAGTTGATGCTTTCTTTGGAGGCATAGTAATGCTATGTGACATCTGAACACAAAAACAAGAGCCTAAAAGCCCTAACCTGCATTATGTGTTGATTCTTACGAAGGGTCTACGCTCAGCTTTTTTCGCGAAGTGATGTATACACTTCAAGCAATTGAGCGACCCGATCTTTATCACCACGCCCTTCGGCGTCGCGTATATGATGTGCAATGGTTGCAATCCGTCGTTGGAGTAACTGTTTCGAGCAGTAAATTTTCACGCGAGTAAACTCATCATGAAGCTGCTCTGTAGTGAATGATGGATACGCCAATTCGACTCGCATCAACAAAACATTGCTAATTTCAATTGTAGTATCATCAGTATACCCTTCTTTAACGAATTTGACCAGTGGATGATATGCCTGTGGATAACAATCCTCAGTAAACTCTTCTAAAAGCGCTTTATCCAAATCTAACCTTATAAACAGGGCCAAAAGCAGAACAAATGGATTCTTTTTTGATGTTTTCTTCTTAACATCAACTTTCGGCTTAACGACCCCTTTTGCAGCTACTTTCGTTCCATATTCACTTCTCAACACATCCAAAGCAATTGAAAGCTGTGCGGACAATATCCTCATCCAATGATCCTGCTCAATCGCCGACGGAATTTTTACAACCAACGCCATCACATCATCCGCTGCCTGCTTCTTTCCACGCGCACTCGAAATATCAAAATTTGCCACTGCCATATTAATCGCCCATTGCACAAACGGAATCGCATACTCAACACGCTGTTTCCAGACATCCACACTCTTAGCAATACAATCATCCGGATCCTTTCCATCATCACCCGTTAACTCAATCACAAAAACTTCAAAGCCTAGCGCCAACGCCAACTCAATCCCCCGACGCGCAGCCTTCTGTCCCGCTGCATCTGTATCAAACGCCATCTTCAATTTCCCTGCGTATCGCTTTAACAATTTTAATTGTGCTTCCCCCAACGCAGTCCCAGACGACGCAACCGTGTTCACAATCCCCGCTTGATGCGATGCAATCACATCCATCTGACCCTCAACAATAATCGCTTCACCAGATTTCCGTATCGTCTGCGCCGCGCGATCCAATCCATACAACAATCTACTTTTATCAAACACCGGAGTCTGAGGTGTATTCACATACTTCCCACCTTTTTGCGTGTCATGAAGCATCCGCCCCGTAAACCCAACTGTCCGTCCATGATGATCAAAAATCGGAAACATAATACGATCACGAAACCGATCATAATACCCGCCCCGATCACTTTTAATAATTAAGCCAGCCTTCAGCATATCAGAAACATCGTATCCTCTCCGTGAAAGCGTCTTGTATAATACATCCCACTTCTCTGGCGCAAACCCAACCATGAACGCACTTCGCGTCTCATCTGTAACACCGCGGCCCGTAACATACGCACGAGCCTCTTCTGCCCCCTCAGCATCACGCAGAATCGTCTGGTACACACTCGCGGCATCGAACAGACAGTTGTATACGCGCTGTAAGGCATCAGCCTGTTTTTTATCCTGAGGGCTTCGCTTCTTAAGCACTACACCAACACGCTGCGCCAACGCAGTTAACGCCTCAGGAAAATCCAATCCTTCAATTTTTTGCAAAAATGTAAACCCATCCCCACCCTCGCTACACCCAAAGCAATGCCATCTATCTCGGTCAGGTGAAACCATAAAAGAAGCCGTCTTCTCTTGATGAAACGGGCAACGTGCTTTAAAATAGTTTCCAGACCTATTGAGCGTGATATATTCACCTATTAACTCAACAAGATCGAGCTTATCTTTAATTTCTTGTACTTGTGGGTCAGCAGCCATACCGCAATATAATACACAATACTAAACGCACTCCTCCCCTTTTTAAAGGGGAGGCCGGGTGAGGTTATCAGTTACCCTCCCCCGCCCCCTCCCTGAAAGGGAGGGGAACTTTTCTAGAATGACTCCGTATGAAACAAAGACTCCAAAAAATCATTGCCCAATCAGGCCGATGCTCTCGCCGAAAAGCGGAGGATTGGATTCTTTTAGGTTATGTTACGGTAAACGGAAAGACGGCGCAAATTGGTGAGCAAGCAGACCCAGATGTCGATGAAATCGTGGTTCGCGGTAAAAAACTCAAAGCAAAACAGGAACATGTATACTACGCACTCAATAAACCAATCGGTATTATTTCAAGCTCCGACGACGAAATGGGACGCGACAACGTATTAAGTCTCGTTCCAAAAAAACCGCGCGTTTTTTCTGTTGGACGATTAGACAAAGACACCGAAGGACTCCTGCTCTTAACAAATGACGGAGATTGGGCAAACTCAATCATGCATCCGAAATTCAACATCACCAAAACATACGAAGTTACAGTCAACAAACCATTTCTACAAGAAGACTCAGACCGCTTAAAACAAGGAGTCGCAATTGATGGAAAAAAAATAACACCAGACAGCGTTGATATACTTTCTCCTAAACAAATTAAACTCGTCATTCACGAAGGACAAAAGCGCGTTGTTCGCCGCATGATGGGACGTATTGATTTTGACGTGGTGAATCTCAAACGCACACACATCGGCACATTCGAACTCGGATCAATCAAAATCGGAACATGGCGACCACTTACTGAATCTGAACAAGCATCGTTTAAGTAAGATCATCCAAAAATATTTTTTTCGAATTTCAAGTGGTACATACGAGTATTGACAAGCCGAAAAAACATGTTAGTCTGGAATAAGTTCATTCACGGAGTTATACATGCAAAAAAAGAGCATCACCTTGGCTAAATGATATTCGACTGCTGATCTGCGAAGCACTGGTAATACCAGCAGCCACATCCCATTTATGGGGCTGAGCAATTGGACTGTGGTTAGGCGTATACGCCGCTGTACCACTCATCATCGCACTACTTATACCTCCCATCTGGGACCATATCGAAACACAAAGAGCCATAAAACGAAATGGCTTCCAACCACACTCAACTCCCGGCGTTATGTTTTTCTACATCCTCCTCTTCCTCGGAGCTGGCAGCACAAGCACCGGATTACTACGAGGACTGAAACTCGTATAACACATCCAGACGCATCAATGCCCTCAGGGGCATTTTTTTATACAAAAATCGAACCAAACAACAACCATGTCATCCTGAGCGTTTTAGTCGAAGGATCTCGCACACATTTCTAACCAAAAATTGAACCAAACAAACCCTTCTTCTTTTCCTCCTCCTCATGTTCAGGTGCGCCACGTTGCGATTCAATATACGCCTGGACTCGCGCCATCTCTCGCTCGACTGTCTTTCCATCGTATTCACCCTGATGACGATTGAATCCTTCGTACGAATTTTTTTTCATGTCTAAGTGCAAATTAATACGGATTCCACCCTCAACTTCCTGCGGATACACATGAAAACGCGGATAGCGATCTCCACCTGTTCTTCGTGTATACGAAATCTCCCCCGGCGCACGATGAGCCCCATACCCCGCATGCTGCATCAACACGTGCATATTTTCTTTAAATGGTCCCTGAATCACAACATACATATCACATCATCCCCCCTTAAAATCTGGCTTCATATTCAATATACGAACCAACAATAATTAAAAACAAACCGATTAAGCCGAACACATGTTCGCGAGACATCTCCTGAAACACCTGCTTATCAATCTTAAGTTCTTTGCGCACACGATAATGAACTGCAATCGCTGTCCACGAAACCATCACCTTTCCAACAACATTAATTAAAAATCCGATCGCTTCGTTGCTCATATTGACAAAGTCTTATTTTAATGCTATTGTAGCACTAATCTAAGGAGATGAAAATGCCAGACAGAATACTGTTTATTTCCCGGCATTATCGTCAATACAAGATGAAGTGCCCGAATCAAATGTGTGGTGACGCCACGAGCATCACCATCCGCCGCAGCTCACTAGGGATTCGCTACCTGAAAAAGAAAGCATTCTGTACATACTGCAGAACACGCTACACACTGGTCGAATTCGACATTAAGGAGCCGTCCTTAGTAATCGAGGCCCTGCACGTCAGGGCCTCTTTTAATTTCAAAATGTACGTACCAAAAAACGGCCCGAGAGCCGTTCTTTAAATACACGAAATTATTTCTTTTCCTGCTTCTGCAAAATGTGAGAGATAATCGGTGGTGTAAACAGTGTAGTGAAAATCACCATAATAATAATCACACTAAACACCTCATCCGAAACCACACCCAACCCCTTACCAATCGTAGCAAAAATCAAACCAACTTCACCACGAGGAGCCATACCCCATCCAACGAGCCACTTGTTTACATTTCCAGCCGCAACACCCGAAACCAACTTACCAATGAACGCGGCAATCGTGATACCAAGTGCGACAAGCAAAATCGGTACATTAAACAATGTCTCCAAGTTCACGGCCATACCTGTCACGATGAAAAAGATAGGAACGAAAAACAATCCAAGTGGCTCAATCAAATCCTCAATATGACGATGCGAATGCTTGTTCATCACACGAGAAAATTTCTCTTTAAGCGATGGATCAACTTTTTCTGCATACTCCTTAACTTCCTCAACAATCTATGGATCCTTAAAGTATTTGAAGTGAACAGGATCAAGAACCAATCCAGCCGCAAATGCACCAACAATCGGCGCTAGTCCAATCAAACCAGCGAGCCATGAAAACACGAGTGCGAATACGATTGCGAGCGTGAACTTCATGCCAACACCTGTATGAATCTTCGAAAATACCTTTCCAAGTGATTTTGCAAACACTTGCCCAAGCACGATAGATCCAACCAAGAACAAGACGGCTTTCCCTGTAATAACAGAAACCATTCCAAATGAAACCGCACCAGCAGTCGCAAGCGCCGAGATCACAGCCAAAATAATCAATCCCATCACATCATCAATAACCGCAGCTCCTAAAATAATCTGAGCTTCTTTCATCTGCAATTTTCCGAGATCTTTAAACACACGAGCCGTAATACCTACAGACGTCGCTGTCATCGCCGCACCCAAGAACAAGTACGCAACATTATCCAGCCCTGGTATGAGCCACGGACCAACAACATATGTTCCCAACACAAACGGAACAACAACACCCACAATAGCAACCCCAAGCGCGCGTGCACCAACCTTCTTCATCTCAGCAATATTCGATTCCAACCCAATCTGAAAGAGCAAAATAACCACACCAAGCTCTGCAAAGAAACTAATAATCTCAGAATGCTTAATCGGCTCGAACCAATCGATTCCCACCAAGAATAAGTTTCCGAGAATGACACCCATCACCAATTCACCGAGCACACTCGGCTGACCCCAACGTTCCACCAAACTGGAAAGTTTCGCAGCCAACAGAATGACTGCAATCCAGAGAAACAACACAGCAAAATCACCATGCCCTCCTCCACTTTCGGCTGCATGTGCCACTTCTTCCGACGCAAATACAGACGTACCAATTAATGCACCAGCTGCAACAGCTGCCGGTAAAATCATGCGCTTCATGCGCAACACGAAACGTTCGATCATAAAGATTTTAAATTAATAGCGGCAAAAGTATATCATGGATATATAAAAGCAACAATGGTGTATAAATCTGGGGGTAAAAAAACCGCCCTACATCTTGTAGGACGGCCTCAACCTTAGTTGAGCAACTCTGCAGGAAGACCGGGATAACCATCCACAATCATCTCACGAAGTTCTTCGATGAAGGTTTCATCACCTTCACCAGTCACTTTAATCTCTGGCACCACCTCATGTACCAAATCACTACGTTCAACCGTGGTACTACCCGTTACAGTGCAGTACCATGTCTCGCCATCTGCAGGGTAGTTCTCCACCCACTTACTACGATACAGCATACCACTGACACGAGACTGTGCCTGATGAGCAATGTGGATGAACCGAAGTTTCACCACCTCACCAAACTTCGCTCGCACACGTAGAGCTTTCACACCCTCCAGAGTCGCTTCCAACGCTCGCTGCGCTTTCTGCAACTCATCCAGCATCTCGAGAATCTCATCACGCTGATCTACCAACTCCGCTGGCAGAATCGATGCAACCGGAACATACTCGACTGATTTGAACTTCTTGAGCGCCCAAACCGAGTCACGCGCAGCACTCACACGAACCACAACATCAACTCCGTACATCTCAATTCTGGCCGCTTTCTCATCACGATTTGTTACGAACATACCAATCGTTCGACTAGCGTCAGTCTTCAGCACACGATCTATATCGTGATCACCGTTACAGCGAAGCTCGTGTCCAAAGTCCCTCCACGTACCATCACACAGGGGACAGGTCGGGAAAGTGGCGTCAACCAACTCCCAAGCTTGTCGCGTAAGTGCGATATCAGCCTCAAACTTCTTGGCATGCAAGTTAACACTACGCTCAATCTGTCCAATATCAGAAGTAAGCTGAGAGACCGTTTTCCAGTCATACCCACACTGCCGATTCAGATCAGAAATCTTGTACTTGAAATCACGCATCGGAATGCCACGATCATCCAACCGTGTCGCCAATTCCTCAACTGCCTTAATTCGCGCACGCACATCAGCAACATCGAGCTCACGAGCCGCACGAGCCTGAGCAGCCATATCACGGCGAACCATTTCGGCCGCCTGACGCTCGGATCGAGCACGCTCAGCAGCAGCCAAATCATCAGCCTGAGCGGCCAACAATGCGTCGACGCGCGCAGCAAC
Source organism: uncultured Gammaproteobacteria bacterium (assembly GCA_964536565.1). GTDB lineage: Bacteria > Patescibacteriota > Patescibacteriia > Magasanikbacterales. Next base: position 3,226 of record CAZHXK010000032.1, on the reverse strand, counting down.
TGCAGCACACACCGACTCATCCTCTGAAGGAACATGTGCTTGAGGAATCAAACGCAAACTACGTGCCTGAACCTCAGCGACCGTCGTACAACCACGCAGCTGCAAGGCAACCGCCAACACAACAGTGTCTTTTATAACCGCAGTATCAGATGCAGTCATGTCATGCATACTGACACCCGTATGCTCGGTCCACGCCTGCCGCAACGCTTCATACGTCGCGCGCATCTGAGGAACAGATGGATGACTACGCTCCTGCGACAACGAAGCCCACCCTGATACATCCTTCGCAATATCTGCCGCAATATGAATAAGTGCGTCATCACCAAATGATTCAACCACACCCTCCTCGAGCACATGATGCCGCCAGGAAACTTTCCGAAGAACTGTGTGGTCAACCCCATAACTTATCAGAGGTCGCCTCAACTCGTACGAAACCTGCAGCGCAGCAGCCGGAAGCAATTCCTTAATCCAGGAACGCTGAATCACCGTAATGCCACGGGCAAACGTCTTCGACGTCTTCCACAGCTCCGCGCACACCATCGTGTCCGGGTTAGGGACTCGACCAGAGCGCGCCTCATGATGCGGCGGAAAACAACTGGAACCAGGATAGATATATACGTCACCCTGCTCACCGCACGTGTAGGAGTTTCTCATGTCGCGAATACACAGGTTATACATCAAACCGGACGCAACAGCCTTTTCGATAGCCATCTTATCCGCAGCGCTCGTCATCGGAATACCATTTCGCGACAGCATAGCCAGAATCTGCTCCCGGTTTCGATCAATCTCATGCAGCGCATGAGAAGAAAGATACTTATCGCGTGCCCACTCACGAGGATTAAACTCGTCTTCATGAGCACGTCGCCATGCGCGGTACACATTCAGAATTGTATGCCCATCAGAAGCCAAGTCCATGAAGGCCACATGTGATTGCTTTGCAGCAGCCTCATGACCCTTTGGACGAAAGAACACCGGGCGAGAAATCAACCCCGCTGCGATCGTCGCAATTTCTTCAGTGCACGCAAATTCCTGCGCCGATAGAACCATCCGCGCAAGCATAGGCGTCATTGACAGCTTTTCCATCAGACGACCGGAATCGGTCACCTCACAGTCAGCATCCAATGCACCAAGAGCAGTCAAAAGCTCCTGCGCTTCGCGCCAGACAGACTCATCGGGTTTATCCATCAGTTCCAGAGCAAAAACATCGTCCATGCTGTAACCAAGACACATCAAGTGAAGTAGTGTCGAATCGAGAGAAGTACGAAGAATTTCCGGCTTCGTGAATGCATCACGACGCCTGTAATTCTCCTGCGTGTACAAGCGGTGACAAATGCCCGCCTGCGTACGACCTGCACGCCCCTTTCGCTGCTCACATCCCGCTTTGGAATGTTCACAAACTTCAAGCGCACTCATCGTCGCACTCACGTATTGCACCTGCTTAATCAAGCCAGTATCAACTACATGAACCACACCTTCAATCGTCAGGCTTGTCTCAGCAATGTTGGTCGCAACGATCACACGACGCTCTCGCCGCGGACGCATCGCCTCCTGCTGATCCTCAGGCGCTTGATTGCCATACAACGGCAACACCTTCACATAACCAGCGGAAACTTGCTCCTCAACCTTGGAACACACCTCTTTGATCGAACGCTCATCCGGCATGAATACCAAAATGTCACCGCGCTCGCCATTATTAAGAAGCTCGACAACCTTCTCAGCTGCCCGCGTCGACATCTGTCGAGCAGAACAGTCACCAGAAGCCCATCGAACTTCAACCGGATGCATCCGACCAGGCACCTTAATGACAGGTGCACCATCGAAGTGCTCCGAGAACCGATGTTCATCGATCGTAGCCGACATAACCACCAACTTGAGGTCGGAACGGTTTCGCAACACATCCTTCATCAGCGCAAGAATAAGATCTTGATTGATCCCACGCTCATGCACCTCGTCTGCAATAACGACGCTGTAGCCAGGGTGACGATTCGTTTTCCCAAGACCGGGGTTTCCATGCAGCTCACGCAGCAGGATTCCTTCGGTCATGTACTTCACGACCGTGCGGCGAGACAGTTCCCGCACACCGCCGATCTGAAAACCAACCGTGTCACCACACTTACCGTCATTCTGCTCTGCAACGTAACGCGCAAGCGCCATCGCGGCAACTCGCCGCGGCTCCGTCGTTCCAATCATGCCGCCCTGAGCAAAACCTGCTTCGTGCAACATCATCGGAACTGCAGTAGATTTCCCTGCACCTGGATCAGCAGCCACCACAACAACTTGGTTGTCGCGCAGCGCCTCAACAATAGCGTTCTCATAAGCAAAGATAGGAAGACTTGAATTCACACTCATCTCATGACTCCTTGGCCTCGTATGACCAACCGAGAGTTATTGACATTTACCTAGATCAAATTGTAAAAAACGATTGTTATCTCGCAGCGAAAAACCCCACGAAATACCACTTATTGTAGCACAAAAAACCACTTTTGTCAATGCTCAAACAGCCACATATATATATCAAAAAAACGACTAAAATTAGTCGCATTTACAAACCACATGTACTCTATAACCAACATTGTCCATATACTGAGTAGCATGCTTATGTTTCGCTCCTATCTGCATCGCACTACGCAACTACTATAAGCTGTATCAAAAACGATGAACGTCCTCCATCTGCTGAGCTTGTCTTAATTCCATCTGAGCAGCACGAAACTTATGAGCGCGGTTTGTAGTATTCATCGGAGCCTTCCGATCCAAATCTGGCATATTCTGAACAATCGCATCCCACATATGTTTCAGCTCATCCTCTGACAACTGCTGCGTTAATTCAACTTTAATATCGCCGTTAATCTGATACAACCGAATACCTCGGGCCGCCAACCAATCTACAAACTCATCCTCAAACCACCAACCATCCAAGGAATTTTCACCAAAAGAAATTTCCTGCATATCTCTACCATAAAAACCAGACGCAAACGTTGCATATCCCTTTTCTCGCAACCTCATCACTGCATCACGAACCTGAGGTTCTATCATCTCAACATATGCACCCATCACCATCTCCACTGACGTTGCATTCGGCTGTTCGTCCATTCGCTTATCAGTATCTACTTCCATACGATCATGAACCTGTTTCCTCAAACGAATATTATGAGCAAACAAAGCTAGTTGTTCATGAGACCATCTATGTGCCAATCGCAAAGCCTCGTGCGCATTCTCATCGTTCGCA
>CAZHXK010000031.1:0-14359 GCA_964536565.1 uncultured Gammaproteobacteria bacterium | reverse complement strand
CAAAAGGAGCCGCACGAAAGAAAAATCAATTTGTCATTCCAAAACAAAAAAAGGAGATACAGGAGGATCTCACGCAGATCGCTCGCTTGTATCCCCATATTTTAATTGCACTGCGCGATGAATCTCATCGATTCGCGCAAGGGTTTTATAGATCAAAGCACAGGAAGGCGATGAAGCCGAAGAAGGCATGAAATCGACGGGATCCTTCGACTAAAACGCTCAGGATGACATGCTGTATTTATGCAGCGGCACGGAATGGAAAGTCTGGAACAAGTTGTCGAATAAGTGAAACAGCAAGAGCGATATCGCTCTCAAGACAAGCTTGTTCAATCTCTTGTTTCAATTTCATAATATCCGCGCGCTCCGGCTTTGTTTTGTCGTCGTCGGTTATGGTGACGGTTTCGCGAAACTTGCCAGCGTAGGTATCAACCCACGCCATGTCATCAATACCAGATTCAGTGATAAGTTGAAACTGCATGAAGTTGTGTGCTCGCATGAGTGCTTCGACTTTACCTGCGTCATGTTCGATTGATGGTTGTTCTTGTATGTGCATAATTGAGTATTATAATTGTATTATAGCGAGAAGATGAGTATTGACAAGGGGAGTGATATCTGGTAACGTCACCACAGTTATGAAATAGGAGTTTTAGATGAAAGTTCGACTATCGCTGACCTTTTACATTCCGCATGGAGATGGCCGACGTGAGGAGCGACAGCGACTGACGCCAGAGTTCGAAGTACAGGATCTTGCTGACATTGTGGATCTCATTTCGGCGGGTATCAGTTATGATACATCGAAGGTGGGAAATTACTATCTACAGATTGAAATGAAGGCTCCGTTTCAAGTTAAAACGCGAGCTCACGTTCACGTCGATCAGATCATGGTCATCTCAAACAAGGAAGAAGCATGACAGACGCACCTGTAATGATGCTATTCGAGCTCAAGCGAAAAGGACTCACGCTCGGTGCAACTCATCCACGAAAAATGTTCGTTTCGGCATACACCGAAGACAACGCGCGACAGCTTGCATCTAAGTATGTGAAGCCGTTTAAAGAAGCCATGGACGCAGATGCGGTGAGTTGTACGATGGTGGCGCACCAGTGTAAATACACACAGGAGAAAGTGATCACGTCATGGCGAACCGAAAGTGGGTTGCACACTATCAAGCCTGAAGACTCGTCGTAAATACAGTGAACCTCGTGCGGAGGTTCTTTTTTTTATCTAACAAGATTTAGGTGTGGATGAATTATGTTGACACGTGTCACAGCGTGGGATATTATAACTATGTAGTGGTGAATTGTGGGGAATGGTGGGTGATTAAATAAGCGTTTGTGAATGAGATATTGTGTTCAAAAATCGTTGGTAACGATCCCACGAATGCAACCTCACAAAGAAGGTGATTCACAAGACTTACACTCGCAGTATTTCAGTTTCAATCGCTCTACCTTACAACATGCAATGCGCAGTTAGTAACGCGCGGCATCGTACGAGATATACGCTGTATTCCCCAACTGGCGAATCAGGAGCAGAAGTTTTTTCTGCAAATGACACCGGAATTCGTATTTCTCCTCCACGGTTCCATATCTGTGTTGTTACAAACTTCGTGTAATGTCCGCAACACTATGTGCGCACGCATGCCGTATCGTAGAGCCTTGATTCTGTTGATAACGATCCACTATGTTTATCGGAGAGTATGCACATTCAGTCGACCAGAAAGGTCGTCTCGCAGTGCCCACAAAATTCAGAAAACTACTCGGCACTCAAGCCGTCGTAACGCGTGGGTTAGATAACTCACTCTTTCTATATACAAACAAAGAATGGAAAAAGCTCGCCGAGAAATTGGCGGCATTGCCATTTTCACACAAACAATCTCGTGCGTTCGCGCGCTTGATGTTGGCAGGTGCCATGGAGGTAACCATCGATAAGCAGGGACGCATTATGCTTCCCGATTATCTGCGTACATTTGCCAAGATCAAAAAGAAAGCGGTCATGGCCGGACTTTATAATAGAATCGAGATTTGGGATCAAGCTGCATGGGAGAAATACAAGAAGGCGACTGAGAAGGAAAGTGGAGCTATCGCAGAGGACTTATTCGAACTCGGCATATAGAATCCATATCACACATATGATTCTAAATACATACTACAAATTTCGTCTGCAAAAAGCTCAAAGCTTCTTGGTGATGGGTCAACATCGCCTCGTCGCTTATTCACTTTTTTCATCAGAAATTTGTAGCAGTTATTCGAGAACATATGCCTGACATGAATTCTCGACACATTCCCGTATTAGCAGCGGAGGTGCTTCAACATCTTAATCCAAAAGCCGGCGATCACATTATTGATTGTACGCTTGGGGATGGAGGGCATAGCGAATTGATTATCGAGAAAATCGGTAATGGAAAGCTGCTTGGTTTAGATACAGATCCAGAATCGCTTTCTCGTGCAAAAAAATATTTGGGAAAAGGTGCAAACATCATCCTAAAGCAAGGAAATTTTCGTGAACTGAAATCACTCATACCGGAGGATTTCGGAGACGTTCATGGGATCCTCTTTGACTTAGGTTGGTCTTCTCCGCAATTTGCGGATCGCAATAGAGGGTTTTCGTTTCAGAACGATGAACCGCTCGACATGCGTATGGATCCTACTCAGTCAGAAACGGCTGCGCATATCGTCAACGCATATCGCGAAGAGGATATTGGCCGGATTATTCGTGTGTATGGTGAAGATCGCAGGTGGCGATCGATTGCACAAGCGATTATCAAAGCACGCAAGGAGATGAAAATTGAAACTACGATGCAGCTGGTAGACATAATCGGCGGCAGACGTGGGGCAATTCATCCCGCAACAAGAACATTTCAAGCATTACGTATTGCAGTTAATGATGAACTTACAGCGCTCAAAGTAGGGCTTGCTGATGCGATAGACATGCTTTCTCCTGGTGGAACAATCGTGGTGATCAGTTTCCATTCAGGTGAAGATCGAATCGTAAAGCAGATGTTCAAACGGCGTGATGATCTCGAAGTTCAAACAAAACGACCAATCACAGCTACGGACGAAGAAATTACAACCAATCCGCGGTCACGAAGTGCAAAGCTTCGCGTCGCGACTAAAAAATAGGCTTCATAGCACTCACTACCAACGCCATGTCTCCTTTTATAAAAGCGCACCGTTCGCGTGCGTACTCACGTAAAAAAAGAGGTTCTAAGACGGATACATCATCCGTTACATTTCGTATTGGTTTGTTGGTGGTATTGGCTATAGCAATGTTGGCTTACGTATGGCAGATCAATAGTGTGTCAGTGAAGGGATTTACCATATTCGATATTGAACAACGAAACACGCAATTAGGTAGAGAGAATCAGCGGCTCGAACTACATGTTGCGCAACTACAATCCACACAAAACTTAAAACAGAACATTGATTCATTAGGAATGGTGAATGAGGGTGAGACGGTATACATCACTATCGCTGATAATGCGGTGGCAATAAAATAAATGACGAGAGGTGTATGGCGATCGGCGGGGCGCAAGCCTTCTTTTTTTTATGCGAAAAAAATGGTAAAATTGTTAGGTGCATTGCTAAATAAGATTGAGGTCAAAGTTTTCAATTTTTGAGACAAAAATATTGAACAAGCTTTGAGGCATATGCTCACGTATAGTCGAAAAGATTTGAGATGATTTTGACCAAAAAGAGAATACTTTGGGCAAAGCTTATTTAGCAATGCACCTAGAACTATGACATTCTTGAAGTACACACTATTCGCATTCGCACGCGACATCGTATATGCACCAATCTGGTGGTATACGGGTGGTGCAGTTTTTATATACAAGTGGTTGGTATCAACAAGTGCGTCGACGTGGCATTCGGTAGGGCTGGCTGTGTGGATCAAGAATATTTTTACGCCAATGTTTCAGCAGTATGATTGGCAGGGGAGAATTATTAGCTTCTTCATGCGATTATTCCAGATCATATTCCGCTTCGTAGGTTTCACGATAATCTTTGTGCTGTACCTCGCTGCGTTTCTTGGTTGGTTTCTGTTACCTGTACTAGCAATCATGATGATATTTAATGTTATGTTAACGTCATACATTCCAACTTTATAAACATGGAGGAAGAGCAGACAAAACCAGTACCGCTCCTGATCTGCGATCAAAAAGATCAGGCGCACATCCGACGCGCATGTCGCGGTAGTTGGATGGGTTTTTCAGTACACAATTATTTCTTCGCGTGGCAACGCGATTTATCAAACAAAGCGATTAAGGGAAGGAGAATACAGGCGTCATTCGATAGTATTCTTAACTTCGTGCTGATGTTGTTGGCACTTCTGAGTTTACTTCAAGTAGGGGTCATAAAACTTTTTACTTCGTTCAGTCCGGAATACCTCACATATATTCCAGAGGCGCTACTTAAAACATACATAACTGCACCAGCTGCAATTTTGATAGCGCTGTTTGTTGTATCTCGAATGGTACGTGCGGCTCAGAAGGTAGATTTCGTGAAGAAGGAGGCGCTCGATGCAGACTATGACGATGCGGTCTCGTGGGAGTCAGTATCAAAGTATCATCGTGCTTCATTCCACAACATCGCTCATGCATGGGCACCACGTGCTGTTCGTGCGTTTGAAGATGCAGCTATCAAATCACACAAGCTTGGTGTGCATTTTTCACTCTATACATTATTTGAACATCTTCTTGCAACGCCAGACGTAAAATCATTTCTTATTCGTTTTGAATTACCGCCAGATGAAGTTGCTCGCTCATTCCATGATCAATTTCTCGCAGGTGAGGTGGATCACGCTGAGACAAATGGTACGATGTGGCAGACGATTGCCAAATCATATTTGGATGCAGCTAAAAATGGAGATCCAAAAGTAACAGTGTTTCATCTGTTTGATGCGTGCCTCATGGTTGATCCTCGTTTTGAGGAGTTTTTCGAAAAATTAGGTGTACAGCCAAAAGTATTAGAAAATGGCGTGCAATGGTTCCGTTTCATGAATCATCTATCAGGAGAGATGCGCTCATTCCGAAAAGCAGCTGTTGGACGATCCACGAATGATACAGGCGCGGCAATGACGGGCTTGGCGACGCCACTCCTCAATGCGATCGGCGAGGACCTAACAAAGGCTGCGCAGTATGGATCGTTGCCGGTGACGGTCGGTCGTACGAAAGAGATCGGTTCTCTTTTGCGTGCCTTTGAGTCTGGTTCACAAGCGGCATTGCTGACGGGGTTACAAGGCGTCGGAAAGATGAGTATTGTTGAGGGATTGGCAGCGCGCATGGTTTCAGAGGATGTGCCGGAAGTTTTAAAAGATAAGCGACTTATTCGTGTGCCAATTACGCATATTGTATCTGGGTCTGATGTGGGACAATACCAGCAGAGACTTATGCAAGTTATTGTGGAGGCAGTACAGTCTGGAAATACTATTTTAGCTTTTGAGGGAATTGAAGGGTTGTTTGGTGTGCGTGTGGGTGGAGGAGTGAGTCAGGATTTATCTGATACACTCGCCGAACTTTTAGAAAAAACACGATTGATTGCTATCGCGACAACAACGGACGAGGCATACAGAACGGCTGTGGCAAATACACGCTTTGGATCAATGGCCACTAAGCTCGAAGTTACTCAGGTTGAAGATAACGATGCAATTCAGATTCTCGAATCACGCGTATTCAGTGTGGAAGCACAACATGGCGTATTTTTTACGTATAAAGCCATTGAGCAATGTGTCACGCTTGCACGTCGATTTTTACAAGATGAAGCAATGCCAGAAAATGCGATCAAACTACTTCAGGAAGTTGCGGTATACGTGCGAAATAAACGCGGAGTAAATCAGCTTGTGCGAGGTGAGGATGTGGGATTTGTAATCACACAAAAAACAAATATCCCAACAGAATCGATTAATGAGGATGAAAAGGATAAACTAATGAACTTAGAATCCACCATGCACGAGCGTGTGGTTGGGCAGGATGAAGCAGTTAAGGCGGTATCCGCTGCGCTGCGTCGTGCGCGAGCAGATCTATCTGGAGGGAAAAAGCCAATTGCAACATTTATGTTTTTAGGGCCAACTGGTGTCGGTAAAACTGAAACAGCAAAAACGCTTGCAGATGTGTATTTCGGTGGCGAGGATCGTATGACACGGTTCGATATGTCAGAGTTTCAGGACGCGCAGTCGATCTATCGATTAATCGGACAACCAGGACAGCAAGGAACAGGTTTATTAACTGAAGCGATCCGACAAAATCCATTTACATTATTATTACTCGATGAGTTTGAAAAAGCAGATAAGGGTTTATTGAACGTGTTCTTACAAATCTTCGACGATGGTCGTGTGACAGATTCAGTTGGTCGCGTGGTAGATTTCACAAACACCATTATTATCTGTACTTCAAATGCGGGAAGTTCTTATATTCAAGAACAGGTTCGTGCGGGTGCAGAAACCGAAGTCATTAAACAGGGATTACTCGATCAAGAACTCAAACAACATTTCAGACCAGAGCTTATTAATCGTTTCGATGGTGTGATTGTGTACACACCACTTAACGAGGAACAGATCGAGGATATTGCTCATCTCATGATTGGTGGCATAGAAAAACGACTCTACGAACAGAAGGGTGTGCATTTAGATGTAACTGAGCGTGCAGTTGCACAACTAGCTACAAAGGGATATTCGCCAGAATTTGGCGCGCGACCAATGCGTCGTGTGATTCAGTCTGATGTGGAGGATATATTGGCAAACATACTGCTTGAGGGGAAGGTTCAGCGAAATCAAACAATTGTCATTGACGTGGATGGGGCAGTACATATAGAGTAAGAGACTATGTCAGCTATTCATGTATTCATGTTCGCCGCGGTCGCAGCGCTCTTGTCGTACCTTTTGACGCGCATAACGATTGTCGTGGCGAACAAATTAAGAATCGTGGATCGTCCAACAGGTGGACGGAAAATTCATCATCGATCTATACCTCTGCTTGGCGGCGTGCCCATCATGGTCACGTTTTTTTTGATGGTTCATATTGCGTTGCAGTATATCGATCTCACGATCACCATCCCCACGTCACGCATGAATGCTATTTTGATTGGTTCGTGTGTCATTCTCATTTTAGGAATTATCGACGACCAGAGAAATCTAAAAGCACATTGGCAGCTTGGAGGTATGATCTTTGCGGTACTCATCGCAACATTACTCGGAACAAATCTCACGCACATCTCAAATCCATTTGGCGGTATTATTAGTTTGATCGAACCGAATGTTACGTTTGGTCCATTTGCTATTTTCCTATTAGCGGATGGTATTGTGTTTGCATGGCTGTTGCTGATGACAGGGACCACAAAGCTGCTGGATGGTTTAGATGGATTAGTGACGGGTATTGTGGCGATCGGCGCAATTCTTATTGCGGGATTCTCCATGTTCTCGCAGTACTATCAACCAGACATTGCGCTTGCATCCGCGATTCTTGCTGGAAGCTGTCTTGGTTTTCTTGCGCTCAATCATCACCCAGCAAAGATATTCTTAGGAAGCGTGGGAAGTATTTGGCTTGGGTACATATTAGGTGTGCTCGCGGTTATCTCTGGTGGAAAGATCGCGATTGCGCTCTTGGTGTTAGGAGTTCCGCTTATCGATATGATCATCGTCATTTTGTGGCGCATGAAAAAAGGAAAGAAGCCGTGGGAAGGGGATGCATCTCATTTACATTTCAGATTACGCAAGACAATTGGTCATAAAAAAACAGTGTATTTATATTGGGCACTCGCATCAGGGTTTGGTGGGCTGACTGTTGTGGCACAAAGCTCGGGCAAACTTATGACGTTTGGCATACTCGCGCTATTCACTTTTACGATTATAGTTTTCTTCACAAAAATAAAAAAACCAGCCGCATAGGCTGGGGGGCGTGCTAGTGGTTTGTTTGCTCACGAGCGCCGGTAGCAATGTCGACGCTGATGAGGCACTTCATGATTTTATCGACACGCACGATGAGCTCTTCGACCCAACTGATGGTGACGCGTGTGTCCCACATGATGACGGAGTCTCTCGTCTCGATCCGGTAGCTTTCAGGTTTGACGACATCATCCCTCTGCCGGATGACAATATTCATGTTATCGGGATCGATCGATGTGCGTGCGGTGGGGTAGAACTGATTGATCACTTGAAGTACGCGCATATCTTTATCGCGCGCACCAAACCGCATCAGACAATCATACAAATCTGCCAAAAGTTCTGGTGTCACTTCAGGAATTTTGTGAGCACCGCTCACGATGTTAAAATGCCGAGATTTGTCCGGGGGTTAGTCTTAGGGAAACCAGCAGGTTTCATAGCCTCTCCTTTAAATGAACGATATACAGCATGATAATGCACTATATATCACATGTCAATAATCGCTTGACATTTCGGGCCACTCGCTATATACTCCCTCCTGTAAATTAATGAACCTCTCTGAAAGATATCTGTCACTCATCTTCAGTCTCCATTTTCCGCTAAAAAAGCTTAAAGCTTGTCGGTGATGCATCTACATCTCCTCCTCGCTTATGCGCTTATTTATCGAAAAATGGAGTACTGTATCTGAATAACATTATCTTCAAGAAAGATTCTCATTTCTTATGAACGCAGTAATAAAGACGGGCGGAAAACAGTATCTGGTGAAAGCCGGAGATACGCTCAAAATTGAAAAGATCGACGGAGAAGCTGGGGCTAACGTCACATTTGACGAAGTTCTGCTCACATTCGATGACAAAGCTGCCGACGTTAAAATTGGCACACCGACGCTTAACGGCGCAACGGTAACCGCAACAATTGAAGAGCAGGGAAGAGGAAAGAAAGTCTCTGTTATTAAATACAAAAGCAAAACGCGATACCGACGCAACGTAGGACATCGTCAATACTTCACGAAAGTGAAAGTTGGCGAAATCAAAGCGTAGTTAAAGCTCAATAAGAACCGCCCTCGGGTGGTTTTTTGGTACTCCTGCAAGGGTTGACAAAGTCCTAAAAACTGCTACATTGATGAACTGTTCATTCGACAAATTTTTACTCATACATGGAGGATATAGATGACGAAATGGTATCACAGGCTCAAGTTTTGGAAGGCGGACTGGTGGCCCTTCGGGTTATCAGACGCGCAGCGACCGCAGCTACATGAATCGGCCGCATCGTATAACGACATGGTTGCAATGGTCGAGCAACGAGCAGCAGCAGATCAGCAGTACGCTGTCGAAATGCCTGTCCCGAAATGGTACATCGGTATCTGGAAATATGCATTCTCGATGTGGCCAAAGTTATTTTGTGGTAATGCACGCGAGCGAAATTGGTTTAGGCCGATCGAGACGATCACGTACTCAAGCAATACTACGCTGAGTAAGCGGCCTGATGATCATCTTGCAACTTTCTGGGCAGTGGTTGAAGTGGCCGCAGTTCTCGCTGGAACACTCTACTTCACCTTTAGTCCAGGAGTTCTCTGGACGTGGGTTGCGATGCATGTTGGATGGGGCGCCGGAGTGCACATGATGGACGTGCAAGACTACAGACGTGGTAGCACAGCTGCTCAGTTGAAGCCCTCAAAGCTCTCGCTGGAAGAGCTTCAGGACGGTGTGATTGAGCTCATCCGCGAACGTATGCAGAAAGCTCACGAGAAGATGTTCGGAGATGTATCTCTGTTTGCTGATCGGCGAGCTGAGATAACTGCAGAGAAGCACGAGCTCATCCGTCAACAGGAGTACTTCTCACAGCGCGTAAAAGCGGGTGAAGGTGAGATTGCGTATCCAAGTCTGGTCAAAGTTCAGGGGCTGCTCGAGGTGCTGCAGGTCAAGTGGGATTATCTTGCTGCTGCAGAAGAAGCGATCGCACGGACGATGGCAACGGTTGAGGCACGTCTGCCGCGTATGAGAAATATGCTTGCAGATAAGATGATGGTTGAGGCGCTCGAGGGATCTGCGACTCGTGTCGATGGGATTGTGGAGCGGGTCGATAACCTTGTTCCGGAAGCCAATCAGATTCTGTTCCAGGAGTTTGGTCGACTTGATCTGCTTATTACATCCGCTACAGACAAGGCTATGGCACTTCCGATGCCTGATCTGGATGGAGATGATATCAAGGTTATTGCTTCACGTGTTGTCGCTGATCAGCACGTGTTTGCATCAGAGATGACCAGCCTGGAAGATTCAATTCTCGGCATCACCCCAGAGCCTGAAATGGCATAGGAAATCAAACAAAGACGATGAAGTATCGGACCCTCAATGAAGGGTCTTTTTTTTATACGTGTGATGCATGAGGGGATTGAAAGCCCCTATCCCAGAGCAAACAAAACCCACTCCGCACGCGGCTCAGAGAATGACGTCGTGTGGCAATATCTCACGCTTCAGCAAGAAGGTTTGCTGGAAGACGCGACGATCCCTAGCTGGTTCCTTGAAGAGGGCTGGTTGGAAATCTACGAAGGTATCGAGCCGCACATTGGCGCACCGGAGTATGACTTCGGAGCTCCGCCTTCCAATGACACATTCAATCGAAACAAAGAATTCAGATTCTAATCGCAAAACCGGCCTCCACGGAGACCGGTTTTTTTATACACACACTATATTACATCTCACGCCTGTCGCGCAGCGCACTTCCTAGTGTTGCGTCATCCGCAAACTCAACGGATGCTCCCATCGGCAATCCTCGCGCAATACGAGAAACCTTTACGGGAATATCCTTGAGCTGTCGAGAGAGATATACGCCCGTTACTTCACCTTCAATCGTAGGGTCAAAACCCAAAATCAATTCTTTCACGATTTCAGTTTTAGATCGCTCCAAAAGCTGCTTAATTTTCAAGCGCTCTGGCCCTATATCATCGACAGGGTTAATCAGGCCACATAACACGTGATACACGCCTTTAAAGCCTCCTACGCGCTCATACGCCTCAATATCAGGTGATCCAGCGACAACGAGTACGATCGAATGATCACGTTGCATGTCAGAGCAGATTGCACACGGAGAAGCTTCTGCGACGCGAAAACAGTTCTCACATTGTAATATATCCTTCCGCGCAGTTGCGAGCGCAAGCAGAAGAAGGTCGGCATCATTTTGTCGATAATGACACAAATGGAGCGCATAGCGCTCCGCTGTTTTGGGCCCAACGCCAGGAAGACGTTTCATGGCTTCGATAAGTTGTTGGAGTGCTGCAGGATACATGCTATGAACTCATTCCAGGAAGATCAAATCCATCCATTCCTTTCATCTTCTCTGCCATCTTACGATGACCTTTCTTCACGGCATCATTGAATGCATCCTTGAGGCCATCTTGTAGTTTAGATTTGCTTGAGGTTTCCATGAGTGAGTCGTCAATCTCAACTCCTTGCACAGATTGGTTACCATCCATCTTTACTTTTACCTTACCAAATGACGCACTTCCTTCGACGCTGATATCACCAAGCGCACTTTGCAATGTCTTAGCTTTATCCCGCAAATCTTTGAATTGTTTTAGTTTGTTGAACATATATGTATAAGAGAATTATAGAAGGAAGATTACAGCGGAATGGGTGTATAGTCAATAAAGGCAGGGGATTACATCGGCGGAGTAGACGGCCGCGGTGGTGGTTGCTGAGTAGATGGACGCGGAGGGTATTGTCGTGGATTTGGCTGTTTGGAATATCCTCCGGCTGGTGCTGCAACTTTCTGTGGATACGCTGCAGGCTTTGGTGCGAATGCACGGTCCAAATTACGGAATGACACACGTGTAGGATCAAAGAATAGTTTCACGACACCAGTCGGACCATTTCTATGTTTCGCGATATGAATCTCACCAATATTTCGCTCCTCTGGTGCAATGTCCTCTGGACGATAGTTTTTATCAGCAGATTTACGATACAAAAACATAACAACATCCGCATCCTGCTCAATCGCACCCGAATCTCGAAGATGAGACAGTTTCGGAATAGAAGGTTTGGTATTTTCAACAGAACGAGAGAGCTGTGACAACGCGATAACAGGAATATCTAATTCACGGGCAAGTTGCTTCAGTGAACGAGAAATCATCGCAACTTCTTGCACACGATTATCGATTTTCGTCTTAGAATCGATAAGCTGCAAGTAATCGATCACGATCAGACCTAAACCATGTTCTTGTTTCAAGCGTCGGGCTTTGGTACGGATCTGTGTCACCGTACACATCGGATCATCATCAATAAAAATGGATGCTTCAGAAAGTGTGCCAAGCGCATGGCCGATACGAGAGAAATCATCGGTATCTCCCTTTTCAGAAAGCCGACCAGTTCTCATCTTCCACAAATCCACATTCGCCTCAGCACAAATCATACGATCGACAAGTTGTTCCTTACTCATTTCCAGTGAGAACAACCCAACTGCCTGCTTGGATTTTAGTGCGGCCTGTCGAGCCAAATCCAAAACAAAAGCCGTCTTACCAACAGAAGGACGCGCAGCGATAATAACTAAGTCGGATTTCTGCATCCCACCCAAAAGCGAATCAAGCCCGGTAAACCCTGTGGGGATACCACGAAGCTTTCCCTTGTTTTGGTGCAATTCATCGATACGCTCAAACGCATCAGACAAAATATCGGAAACCGGAACAAACGCACGTGTATTTAATTTATTTGAAACTTGAAACAACGCTTGTTCAGAACGATCGATAACTGATTCAACATCCTCAGACTCATCATGACTAAACGAGACAATATCATTAGCTGCGTTCAAAAGCCGGCGAAGCGTTGCCTTTTTGGAGATAATCGTGGCATAGTGTTTAGCGTGAGAGCTGGTCGTAACAAGGTTCGAAAGCTCAACGAGATACGCCTTTCCACCAACATCTTTAATATTCTCAGTTTCCTCAAGACGATTTCCGAGTGAAACCACATCAATCGGCTGACTTTTGTTAAACAATTCAGCGATCGTGCGATAGATGATCTCGTGACCCTTAATATAAAAATCATCGCTGGTGATAGAATCTCCAACTTTGACAAACGCGTTCACATCGATTAAAAGACAGGATAACAAGGACCTCTCGGCTTCCTCATTATGTGGTGGGACTTTCATCTTATCGGACATAGCATGGGTCAATTAATTACTTGTATCTTACGTTGCGAGCAGCGGCCGATCAAGAGGATAACGTGGGAGTAATGTGGGGATATGCACTGTCATCCTGAGCACCACGCAAGGGGGTATAAACTTTGTCGAAGGATCTCGTCGGTATGGGCATAAAACTCCAACAGCTGTCATTGCGAGAAGCGAGGTACGAGCGACGTGGCAATCTGACGCGAAGCGTCATCCTGGAGGCAGAGCCGATAGGATCCAGAAAAGAAATAGATTGCCACGCTGAAACGCTCGCAATGACACGTTTAAGAAACGGCAGAGAGTAGATATGAAAAAACTCATCATCACCAACCTCTATAAACCATATGCACGCGGCGGAGCCGAGCGTGTTGTGGAACAACAAGTAGATTCTGAAATAAAGCAGGGGAATGAGGTAGTGGTATTCACAGCCCGTCCGTGGACAGCTTCTTCGCTGTTTCCGCGCTGCGATCATCCTAGAAAAGTTCCCCTCCCTTTCAGGGAGGGGGCAGGGGAGGGTAACGGTAACCCCACCCAGCCTCCCCTTGAAAAGGGGAGGAGGTCTACTACAGATGCTCAACCTCTACGCCCTACGCCCTACACCCCACACCCTCGCATCTACCATGTATTCCCCCTCAACATCTTCTACTACCCAAACGACCACAAAAAACACCCCGTCGTCCGCGCACTCTGGCACATCATCGACACGCTCAGCCTCCACACATTCCTCGCAACCGTTCATGTGATACATAAAGAAAAGCCAGACGTCGTCCACACACACAACCTCAAGGGGATCGGTTTCTTAATTCCGTTGGCAATTAAATTAACCGGAAGAGCGCACATCCACACACTCCACGACCTCCAGCTCATCACCCCATCCGGCCTGATGATGATAGGGGAGGAGGATCACTGGCAACACACCGGTATTATCACAAGAGTATATCGTTTTATAACACGCACATTATTCGGTTCACCTGTAGAAATCATCTCACCATCACAGTGGCTGGCAGACGAACACACGAAACACGGATTTTTTAAAAAATCAAAACACAAGGTGATCTGCAACACACCACACCCTATCTTCGCGCAACAAGCACAACGTCATTCTGAGCGAAGTGGAGTGAAACGAAACGCAGTCGAAGAATCCCGTGGAGAAGCGCATGAAGCCTCCAGTGCAGTTCCCCTCCCTATCAGGGAGGGGGCAGGGGAGGGTAACAATAACCCCACCCGACCTCCCCTTGAAAAGGGGAGGAGGTCTTCTGTAGACACACTACAGAAACCAACAATATACATCTACGCCGGCCAACTCGAACCCCACAAAGGAATCATAAAACT
>CAZHXK010000030.1:0-15048 GCA_964536565.1 uncultured Gammaproteobacteria bacterium | reverse complement strand
TTTGAGGAGATTCTTCAATGGTTACTTCATTCAACTCTCGTTTTTTTCTCGTTCTCGTTCTCGCAGTTTCCGGCCTCGGCCTCGGCTGTCAGCAGAAAACTGACACTGAGACCGCCGCAACGGCGGACGTGAGTGACGCCGGTGGAGACACCGGCACACCGGATGCGGATACGGATGAGCCGACCAGTTGCGCCTCTCAGGAGGATTGCGACGATGGCGTTGATTGCACGAACGATTTCTGCCTCAGTGGCACCTGCATGAACAACCCCATCTCGGCGGTTTGCGAGCAGGACGACAACTCCTGCACGCGAAACACGTGTTTCTCGGGTGTCGGGTGTGTTCAGGAGACTGAGCCGCTCAACAACCAGGGTTGTAACAGCGGAGACAAGTGTGCCACTTCGGCCTCTTGTGAAGCTGGTCTCTGCGTGGCTTCGGCTACGAAGGAGTGTAACGACGGAAACCCGTGTACGGACGACAGCTGTAACAGTGCCTCCGGGTGCGAGTTTACGGCCAACTCCAACCCCTGCAACGATGGTTCGGACCTTACGTCCAACGATCAGTGCGTCTCGGGTTTCTGTGCAGGGCTTTTCGATAAGACCTGTAACACAGAGTCGGATTGTAACGACGGAAACGTCTGCACGGTTCTCGCTTGTATCAACAACCAGTGTGTTCTCAACGGTTCGCCGTGTGATGACGGAAACGCTTGTACGGTTGATACGTGCTTGCCCGCCGGCGGCTGCACCCACATGTTCAGTTATGATCAGTGTGAGTGCCAGACGGACGGTGAGTGCGATGACGGTGACACCTGTTCGACGGATGTTTGCTCTTCGGGGACGTGCCTGCACACCCCGGTTGACGCAGACGGTGAGTCCACGGACGGGAACGCGTGTGATGACGGCAACGGTTGTACGACCACGTCGTTCTGTCACGAGGGAAGCTGCCTCGGTGGCCTGCCCCTCAACTGCGACGACAGCGAGGCTTGCACGGTTGACTCGTGTAACCCCGATCAGGTGCAGCAGTTCGCGTGTTTCAACATCGAGTCCAGCGGATGCAACGGTTCCGATCCGCAGCCTAACCCCGTGACTGAGACCTGTAATGGGTCCGACGACGATGGTGACGGCGACGTTGACGAGGCTGGTGCCGATGGTTGCACGAACTACTACTGGGACGGCGACGATGATGGTTACGGGAAAGCGGGTTCGACCTGTCTTTGCCAAGCCGCTTCGAAGTGGACCGCGACAGTCACGGGCGACTGTGATGATAGCGATCCGAGCGTTTACCAGAACTGCGGTTCGGGTAATGAGAATCCCAACACCGATAACTTCTGCGAGGTTCGGCTTCTGTCGGACAAGTATCATCTTCAGGGGTGGTACACTGGCGCCGACTGTTGGTCGGATGGAGTTAACTGGTGCACTGGCATGACCATGGTGAAGACGTATGGTGATGGAAAGATCGTCGTCAACGCTAAGTGCGATGCAGGAGAGTCCTGTAACGTCGCTGGTCAAGAGCACGGTGTCGGCTACACTGGCAGTAATTGTCAGGAAGGCATGGCCGTGATTCAAGGCTTGTTCAGCTTCTCGGCGAACTGCGATTGCCAGCCCGCTTGTATCGGACCGGATGGTCAGACTGAGACGGACACGCTTGGTGATCCGAACCTGCTCTGCACCGTCAAGTAGCACCCGCGTGATTGGCGCATCCCACCTATGGCTGACGTGAAGCGGATAACCTGAAAAGGCCTTCGTAACACTTCTCGCATGAACTCTGAATAAGAGGAACTCTGCGAGCCCCACCTTACAGCCTATTGTTCTTTATTTGCCCCGCCCTGACTACGGTCAGAGAGCGGGGCTTTTCTTTTCCATTGATTATTATTGATGCGCGTGCTAGAATCGTTTCCTATGTTAGATTGGAATGCATTCGACGAACCGATTATTGCATTGTCTCCTATGGCAGATATGTCCGATCTGCCGTTTTGTCTTATCGCTAAAGAATTGGGGGCTGAGGTGATGTTTCGAGAGATGGTCTCGTCTGAGGCTCTTGTTCGTGGAAATGAGAAAACATTTGAAATGGCGTGGTTTGATGATGGGGAGCGTCCGATTATTCAACAAATTTTTGGAGGTGATCCGCAGATTATGGGGGAGGCGGCTCGGATTATCGATGAGAAGTATCATCCGGATGGTATCGATATTAATATGGGATGTCCGGTATATAAAATAGTTTCGAATTTTAATGGAGCGAGTTTAATGAAGGATCCGAAGAAGGCGTCAGAGATTGTGCGAGAGATGAAAAAAAATATAACGGTTCCGCTTTCAGTAAAGATTCGTCTGGGATGGACTGATCCGACTGATGCTATTGACTTTGTAAAATATTTGGAGGACGCAGGTGCTGAGTTGATTACAGTACATGGTCGGACGAGGGCTCAGGGATATGCAGGTGTGTCAGATTGGGAGATGATTGGTCGGGTAAAGCAACAGGTTTCTATTTCAGTGTTGGCTAATGGTGACATTCATAAGCCGGAGCAGGTTCCAGAGGCATTGAAAGTTACGGGGTGTGATGGAGTGCTCATTGCGCGAGGGTGTCTGGGGAATCCATGGTTTTTTGGACAGGCGCGACAGGTTTTGAAAACAGGGAAGCCGCCGGAACCGATTTCACTGGAAGAGCGATTCGCGGTGTGTATGAAACATGCGCGCATGCATGTTGATCATTATGGTGAGCGGGGAGTGGTGACCTTCCGAAAGCACTTAAGCTGGTATTTGAAAGGGATTCCTGGTGTGAAGGAAATGCGTACTAAGATTATGCAGGTCAGTACGCTTGATGAGCTAGAGCCTTTACTTCAAGGATTTTTATTGAATCAAAAAACGAACTCTTAGTGAGTTCGTTTTTTTAAACTTTATTCTGCGAGAACGGTGAATGATTTTTCTAAGAGGTCTGCGGTTTCTGCAAGGTAGATGGGGTGATCGGTTGCTAATTTAAATTCTGTATCTCCGTCTGTGTCATCGTACATACGAACATTGTATGTTTCGCCTGTCTCCAATAAAACAGTGAGGGCGATTTTTTGGTTTTGTCGTTCTGCTCCAGGGACGATAGATGAGTATCCGACAATTGTTTCTTCATCTCCTTCTTCTTGTGGAGGTTCCACTACAACCAGGAAGCCGGGCTTTGCGAATTTTGTTTCAGCAACGATGACTGTTTGGCCAGGTGCTTGATCTTTCAAAATGAGATCATTGGGCTGAATAGTGAATCGTTCTGCTTCGAGTTGTGCTGGTGTTTTAGGTACTTCTTTTGAGCAGCCGAACCCTACTAATGCAATGGTTGCTGCAGCGATGAGTAGTTTTTTCATATACAAAACTATACCTTTTATTCGCTGTGCTGTCTAGATGCGATTATTTGCCCTACAGCACCTCGTAAGTACACATGCATAATGCTGTCAGTGTTGAGCACATTGCCAATTATCCATCTGCAGTTTTCGTCACTTGAAAGATTCCGTTTATCATTTGGAATTTCGAGCGATGCGAGGTTTTCTTGTGTTTCTTCTTGAAATCGCTCCTCGGCTGTTGGTTCTTCTTTGTCTGAATGCACCTTAAAAATATCTGGTGGAAGTTCCTCTGGCCATGTTCCGTTTGCGCGCATTGTTGCAATTTTCCACAATAGGTCACCAACACGACCGTTGCCGTCAACGAAAGGATGTATCACTTCAAATCGTCGGTATAACTCTGTTGGTTCATGGAGTGCTTGCACGAATTCTATTAGGAAGCCGTTCATTGCTTGTGGAATGTTATCTGGGTCTACACCTTTTTTTCCATTTGCAAAAACACGCGGTACTTTCGCATATCCTTTGGCGTCATCGGGACCTACGAGACCGCCAAGCTCAAGGATGAACTGTTCAAGTTCCGTTTCAGTAAGATTGCTTAATTTTTCAGCATCATGCGCTAGCTTTTTTGATTTGGCGTATGCATTTTCGAAACCTTGAATATCCTCTGGTTCTTCATCTCCCTGCAGTTTACATTGCAATAAAATAAGCTCTTTGTCTTTATCATTCAAAATCTCGTGCCATTGCGTATCCTGTCCGGGGATGGAGTTAGTCATTTTTTCTTTCATATTACGTGCTTAGTTTATAGCTGCGACCTGACTTGGTGATCATACCATCTTTGACTAAATTTTTTACAATGGTGTTCAGTCGCGTTTTGTCTGGAGTAATTTTTTTCCCAAGGGCTGTGGGTGTGTGAGGGGAGTGTGTCAGGTGCTTGAGAATCATGCCTCTAATTTGTCTGTCCGATCCTTCGAATTTTGACTGTTTTGCGTAATGTTTTGAGTTGCGTGAAGGGTTTGGGTTTTCTGCTTTTATTTTGGTTCCGTAGTCCATGATGGCGTTGTACCAGATGCGCGGATTTTTTCTGTATACCGTTTGCGCAACAAGCGGTTCTATTTGTGTGTCCGAAATCCCTGTTTTGTTTTTAAAAAAATGATGGAGATATACCGTCCTCACATTTGTTTCTATAAAGATTGTTGGTATGTTGAATGCGAATGCACAGATGGATCCTGCGGTGTGTGGTCCGATCCAAGGGAACGTTTGCAGAACTGTTGGGTCTTGGGGGAGTGTGCTGTTGAATTCTGCAACCATTCGTTGTGCTATGTCGCGTAATGCTTTCGCTCGACGATTGTATCCCATACCTTGCCATACACGCAGCACGCCTTGCAGTGATGCGTCTGCTAAAGATTCCCAGTCTGGAAATTCTTTCATCCATTCTTCAAATTTGGTGATGACACGTGTTACTTGAGTCTGCTGTAACATGACTTCTGAGATAAGTATTGCGTATGGATCGTTAGTTTCGCGCCACGGGAATATTCTTCCATTCTTTTTATAATGATTCAAAATGATCTTTTGGAAATCTTCAATTTTTTTGAGTGTGAGTTTCATGCGTGTACTATATCATATGTAAACAAAAAATCCTCTGGCTGAGGATTTTTTACATAGTCGATCAACTATTTTTTCTTACATGATCCGCATTTTGCAAGACCCATAAGGGCAGCAAGACCTACGAGAGCGTAGACGACGCGGGATGCGCTTGAGCCTGCACCGAGCACTGAGTCAACGAGGTTGTATTCAAAAAAACCTACGAGACCCCAGTTCAATCCACCAACGAGCAGAAGAGCCCATGCCAGCATGTCTAAGTTGTTCTTTTTTTTCATGTGTGTCACCTCCCTTCAAATTGAGATATTTTGTCTCAAAGATTGATTCTATAATAGCATATTATTTTAATTTGGACGACCATGTTTTATTTGTTGTGAATCATTGTTTTGAATATGGTGTGTAGTTTATAACAATGCTGTGAACGTTTTTTGTGGTTACGTGTGCTTGAGTTTGTGTATATGCAGTAATAGCTTTTATTTTTTCTCTAAAATATCTTGTTCTTTCATGAGATTGGCACAACAAAAAAGCCCCCGTGGGGGACTAGATGAAAATTGCTTGTGGATGACCATCTTTCAGGTAGTTATATCTGAGCTCAAGGCAACCACGTGTTTCTGTGAAAATAGGGTTTATGATTTTGATCCATGATTTGCCTGTGTGAGTCCATAACAACCAGAATCGGTCATTGGAGAAGTATGCGAGGTGGTACAGTGCGTCTTGATCTTCGTATGGCCCACGACCCGCGGGTCCTGTTGTTGCGAATGTGGTGAGTTTGAATTCATGTTTGATTTCGTGTGTTGCGTCTTTCTCATGAGTGATGCTTATGAGACGGCCGTTGACCACACCTTCGTTTAGCTCGAATATGCATTTCTCGATATCGAATCGTGGTTTTGGTCCTGTTTGTGTGGTCATGAGTATTCCTTGAATGATCGGTTTGTATCGTATCGGTTTTTGGGATCTTTGTCAATATAAAAAACCTCCCGTAGGAGGCTATGCGCAGGCGACATACCATGTTGTTGGTCTGTCGGCATGTTGGCCAACAGGAATGCAATACTCCAGGCATGTTCGTAGGTGATGCGTGCTGCTTCCTGTGCCGATAATACCGACCCCGGCCATGTAGAATGTGTAAATTAGTGAGAACAGCATGGTGTGCATGCATTCATTGAAGAGCCATCCGAAGTTTGGGGGTTCGATGCCAATGTATGCGTGTTTGAACAATTCCTTCCCGTATGTACTACTGAGAAGTCTCACTCGTCTTTGTCGCTCGAGGCGTTCGAGTAGGAGCGTGCCGAAGTGTGTTCCTAGCGAGATTTCTGTGGGTTGGTTTGTTGAAACGAGTGTGATCTGATCGACGCGCAATCCTGTAGAGTGCTCTATGGTGTGGGCGATTGTTCTGAGGTTGATATCGCTTGGTTCAGCCAATGTGTATGGTCCCGACTCAGCTTTTTCAAAAATGTCATCAAATAGCGGCAGTCCCATCATCGCGAGAATTTGTAGGTTACTGTTGGTTGGTGTGTCCGCGTGACCTTTTCTAATTATATTCATGAAATGCTCGACGTGAGCACTTTTGAATGTGCCTGTACATCTTGCATTCATGTGATTCTCCTGTGAATGAGCAACTTTTCTAGGATAGCGTGTTGAGAGTGGATTGTCAAGATCAAAAAACCGAGCCGTAGCTCGGTTGGGTGTATGAGTTATGGCATACCACCTTGATATGCCGCTGATCTTCTTTGTTTCTTATTGTCCTTTTGAGTGGGATATACTTCGATACAATAGCCATCATCGCCACGATAGGGACTCGCTTTTTCCGATTTCGGCACGATTTTTTGGCGTGGTTCGTGGATGTTGAGTTGCGCTTTCGCACATGCGAGAATCTCTTCGTCGCTTGATCCAGATCGTTTGATGAGGTTGATGGTGTTTATCAGAAAACGTTTGTTGTTATCGTTCATGTCTTATTCCTTAATCAAGCTCTAGCATCGCGATCCGATTGTTTATTTTTACTCGAGGTTTCGGATTTTCTTTCTTTTGTTTCTTTCTGGTAGTTGGCGGTGTTTGTTGTGTACTCGGGATTGTTCTCCTTTCTTGTGCGCGTACAGTTGGTTGTAGGCGAGTGCGTGTTTGAACAATTGGGCTTGAATTGATGTGGGTAGCTGGCTGATCGTATGGCGCATTTTTTACTGAATATTGTGTCTGAACATCTCTTAGTAGTCTTTGTCCCTCAAGACTCAGCACCCATCGTATTGGTTCGTATGCGATTTCCCACACGCCAAGGCAGCACGCGGATACTTTTAGTCCTCTTGTATTTTCGGCAGCATGCGGTGCATCTGACTGTACGCAGGATATGATCGTTAATTTGGTTCGCTTTATCGCTTCCTTATCAGATGGGCTGAGTCCTGCGAACCACGTTTGTTGTTTTTTGTAATGCTGAAGATCATAGTAGACACTCCTTTGCTGTCGCAAGAGGGCCTCCTGAGGATCATCGCATGGTTGGTTTGCTGTAATAGCAGACCACATGTTTCGGGGTTGGCCGAAACGAGCGCGTTTATCTGACATCGTGTTCCTCTTTTTCTTCTGCAGGTTCTACGCCGAGATGTGTGTGGACGATATCTAAGATTTCTTTGTCTGACATGCCGGTGTGTTTGATGAGGTCGATTGTATGAACCAAGAATCGCTTGTTGTTTTGCTGGTTGTTTTCGTGTTTACGAGGCGAATTGAGTGGTGAGTGTGAGCCACCGAGACTGGCGTATATGTTAGTTCCTCTCATATTATCTCCTTTGTGAATTGTTAATGATCGCAACTGTGATGTACGTAGCTTTAAGAATGTCTTTAGTAAAAGGCATTAAAAAAATCGCGAGAGGAATCGCGAATGGTTTGTTATACGCCGCGCACTAAGGACTAGGATTCTAATTGAAGATTGATGTACGTCTCTTTTCATATATTTCGTCTAAAATTATCTTAAAACTCTTTAGGTTAGTGCTACTAGCCTAAAGAGTTTGTGCGTTGATTTTTGCCTAAAATATATATCAAATAGCCTGTACACAATCTACAAATAGAACCCACCAAAAAATCGCCTTGTGGGCGACGTATAAGAGGTTATTCGCATCTTCCCCGAAGGGTTGAATGTCGCACCTTGCTTGCGCAGGTTGCGGACGAAGTATTGGGTCAATTCCCTTGATACCTTCGTACTCTTGATACGTCTTCTTCAGTTGTGATTATACAATAGCATGGATCAGGATGTTTGTCAATAAAAAAGTCTGACGTGCTCCATCTTTTTCGTATCTATGAAACTGCAGGTGGCGTGTTGTTTTTAGATACACTTCGATTATTTTTTGTGTGTTAGTGTTGTGTAATTATTTTATCCACTAATGGGGGATAAGTACCAAATCGTGAGTGTGGTATAATCTATTTGGAATTGAGAAGAGTTGTGAATCACTAGATGTTGTGTTCAAGAATAGTTTTGACCCCCACATCTAGTTTCATAATCTAATCACCACTACTTAATAAGGGGGAGCAGAAAAGTCGATGATGCGTTTGGAGGAACGCAGTGATTCGACTCTTTAGCCTCGGTAATCTTTATGTACAGCACAAACATCAAGTCGGTAAGAAAGCGCAGTGGAGAGGTTGTAGATTTTGTGCCTCAGAAAATTCATGAGGCGATTCGTAAGGCATTTATTCATGAGTCTGGTGCGGCTCCTGAAGATGGTTTGGGGGAGATTGCGTTGGCGGTTGTAAACCTACTCAACGAGCGCTACAAAGACGAGAGCACGCCTTCAGTTGAAGATGTACAGAATGTTGTAGAGCAGGTTCTCATGGAGAACGGTCACTTTGGCGTAGCTAAAGCATACATCATTTATCGATACGAACATCAGAAGCAGCGCCAGGAGAAAGTTGAAGAGGTGATTAAAAAAATCGAAGAAGAAGGATTGTACATTACAAAGCGAAATGGAAAGCGTGAGTTGTTTTCGATGGAAAAGCTGAAGGCTTCACTTGCGCATTCGGCACGTGGATATGAAAAGGATGTGGATGTTGATGGGTTGGCACAGCAGTGTCGTTCCGAGTTATACGAAGATATTAAATCCGAGGATATTGAACGTGCGCTCGTCATGGTGGTTCGTTCATCAATTGAGCGCGATCCAGCATACTCAAAAGTTGCAGCACGAATCTTGTTGAATGGATTACACAAGAATGTCATCGGCATTGAAAAGATTAATTTCGCAGATTTGGATTCACAACTCCGACGTGCCTTTGTTGAAAGTATTCATAAAGGGGCACAGATCGGAAAGCTTGATCCACGCATGTTGTTGTATGATTTAAGCTATCTTTCAATAAAGATGGATTTCTCACGCAACGATTATTTCGAATACTTAGGTGTACAGACATTGGCTGATCGATATTTCATCCAAAACCCTGTGACACGAGAGAAGCTCGAGACACCACAGATTTTCTGGATGCGTGTTGCTATGGGATTGGCGATTAATGAGCCGGCGAGCCAGCGGGATGCACGAGCAGTAGAGTTTTACGAGAACATGTCTCAGTTGTTGTTTGTGCCATCTACACCAACACTCTTTCACGCAGGAACAGCTCATCCGCAGCTTTCAAGTTGTTACTTAACAACCATCGAAGATTCACTCGACCACATTTTCAAATGTATCGGTGATAATGCGCAGCTATCCAAATGGTCTGGAGGAATTGGAAACGATTGGACAAACTTGCGTGGTGTTGGTGCATTGATTAAAGGAACAGGAGTTGAATCTCAGGGTGTGGTTCCATTCTTGAAGATTGCTAACGACACAACGGTTGCGATTAATCGATCTGGACGTCGTCGTGGTGCAACATGTGCATACATGGAAAATTGGCACATCGACTTCGAAGATTTTATTGAATTACGAAAAAATACAGGAGATGAGCGTCGTCGAACGCACGACATGAACACAGCAGCTTGGATTCCAGATTTGTTCATGAAGCGTGTGAAGGAAGATGGTCAGTGGACACTCTTTTCTCCAGATGAAACTCCAGATTTGCATCACGTATACGGCAAGGAGTTTGAAGGAAAATATATCGAATATGAACGACGTGCAGCAGCAGGGGAGATGGCGTTGTTCAAAATCATGCCAGCGAAGGAATTGTGGAAGAAGATGCTGACTATGTTGTTTGAAACAGGTCACCCATGGATTACGTTTAAGGATCCATCAAACATTCGTTCACCACAGGATCACGTTGGTGTGGTTCACAGCTCGAACTTGTGTACGGAAATTACCTTGAATACATCTGCAGAAGAAACAGCGGTATGTAATTTGGGGAGTGTGAATCTGTCGCGACATGTAGGAAACGGTGAATTACTCGAAGATAAATTGCGTAAAACAATCACGACAGCAATGCGCATGCTCGACAATGTGGTTGATGCGAATTTCTATCCAACAATCGAAGCGAAGAATTCAAACATGCGACATCGTCCGATTGGGTTGGGTGTCATGGGGTACCAAGATGCGTTGTATGAATTAGGCATTCAGTTTGATAGTGAGGAGTGTGTTGCGTTCGCGGATCGTTCACAGGAAATTATCTCATACTACGCATTACTTACGTCATCACAGTTGGCTCAGGAGCGTGGTGCGTATGGTTCATATGAAGGAAGTAAATGGGATCGCGGAATTTTCCCTGTCGATACAATTGATTTGCTCGAGTCTGAGCGTGGCGTGAAAATTGATACACCACGAGCAGGGCAGATGGATTGGACACCAGTTCGTGAGAGCGTAGCGAAATATGGATTGCGAAATTCAAATCACATGGCTGTTGCGCCAACTGCGACGATCGCAAATATTTCCGGTTGTACACCAACTATTGAACCGATCTACAAAAACATTTACGTGAAATCAAATGCGTCTGGTGACTTTACAGTCGTGAATAAAAAGTTAGTTGAAGAATTGAAAGCATTGAACTTGTGGGATGATGAGATGCTTGGCAAGTTGAAATATAACGATGGATCGATTGCACAAATCACAGAAATTCCTGAGGACGTTCGAAAGAAATATAAAGAAGTGTTTGAGATTGATGGACGATGGTTGATGCGCGCGGCAGCTGCAAGAGGGAAATGGATCGATCAATCACAATCAATGAATGTGTTCTATGCGGGTAAATCTGGTAAGGACATTAGTGATCTGTATCACTATGCATGGGACTTAGGATTAAAAACGACATATTACTTGCGTTCGTTGGCTGCGTCACAAGTTGAGAAATCCACTGTTGCAACACAGCAGTTTGGTGATACACATAAGCGATCAACGGGAGTTGCTGCAGCAGATGTCGTTTCAGCAGCATCAGCACCTTCAGCAGTACAAAATGCAGCAGCCGCGGGAACACTCGCACCAGAAAAACCAAAGAAGATAGATTTATCGAAAGTTCCAGCAGGTGAAGTTAAGTTGTGTCGGATTGAAGATCCGGATTGTGAAGCTTGTCAGTAATTGTAATCATTAAATTATGCCCATCGAAAAAACCTCAACACCGGTCGACATCAACAAGCGTCGCATCATCAATGGTGAGAACGCTGATGTGATGCAACTTTATCCCATGAAACATACGTTTGCGTGGGATGCGTATAATGCTGGAAATGCGAATCATTGGTTGCCAACGGAAATTTCCATGCAGCGAGATATTGAACATTGGAAATCTCCTACGTTTCTCACACATGAGGAGAAAGAAGCATTCCAAACAGTGCTTGGTTTCTTCACGACAGCGGATTCGATTGCAGCGAACAATATTGTTATCGCGTTCTACAAGCATATCTCATCTCCAGAATGTCGCATGTATATGTTACGACAGGCATACGAGGAAGCGATTCATACGCATGCATATCAGTATATCGTTGAGTCACTCGCACTCGATGAAGGGAAAATCTTCAACATGTATCGTGAGGTTGATGCGATTTATAACAAAGCATCATTTGTACTTACGTTTAATGAAGGAATTTTCGATCCAGCATTTAAAACAGGAACGTTCGAGAATGATCAGAAGTTTCTCGAGAACATGTGTGTATTCGCATTGATTTTGGAAGGAATATTCTTCTACTCATCATTTGCGGTGATGTTCGGTTTCCAACGTCAGAATAAGATGATGGGATCGGCTGAGCAGATTCAGTACATCATGCGGGATGAATCGCAGCATCTCAACTTCGGTATCAATATGATCAATACGATCAAAGAAGAACAGCCAGAATTGTGGACACCAGAATTTCAACAGCATATCGTGAATTTGGTTCGTGAAGCTGCGGTACTTGAATACACATATGCGCAGACGGTATTTCCTAAAGGAATCTTTGGGATGAATGCTGAGGGTTTCAAACAATATATCGAACATATTGCAGATCGTCGTTTGTCTCGTGTTGGATTGCCACTGCAGTTCAACACAGCGAATCCATTCCCATGGATGAGTGAAGCGATTGATTTATCGAAGGAAAAGAATTTCTTTGAAACACGCGTTACAGAGTATCAAACAGGTGGTACCTTGGATTGGTAAAAATTGTCATCCTGAGCGTTTTAGTCGAAGTATCTCGTTGTATTCAGCAATCGGATGTACTGCTGAATATGACGGGATCTTTTTTTGTCGGGATAATACTTTTCGTTTTGTGTGGTATAATGAATAACTAAAATACATACTTACATAAGGAGGGGATATGGCTAAAAAAGCAGCAGCGAAAAAGCATAATCATACATACTTCACGCATCGACTTGGTTTATTTTTTGTCGCAGCGTACACACTTTGTTTTTTCTGGGGATTTATTTATCCGGTAGAGATGGAGCTGCATATGCGTATGTTGCGCATGATGTTTGTTGGTTTTGAGGGGTTGGATTCGACCAGCTTTTTCTACGGTGCAGTGCAGGTGTACATGTGGGCATGGCTCTATGCGTTTGCATGGCATGCGATTATGCCTCACAAAAAATAGGATTTTAGCACGTCATCCTGAGCGGAATGAGTGAGGAACGAACTAATACAATCGAAGGATCTCGTCGGCAGATCTACGGGATCCTTCGACGTCACTCCACTACGTTTCGTTTTGCTCAGGATGACGTGCTTTTTTTTGTTTGATTATTTCATCGTTTTTCTGTAGAATAGGGGACTATGAATATAAATCTTATTATCATTCTTGTCGTGTCTGTGGGTGGATTATTGGGTTTTTCGGCAGCATTATTGCTGTTGTGGAAAGACGAACTCGTGAAGAAGTTTGCGCACTACTTTCTTTCGTTTGCTGTCGGTGCGATGCTTGGTGCTGTCTTTTTTGATTTGTTGCCAGAATCCTTTGAGTTGCATGATCCGCACAAGGCTTCGTTCTTGATATTGGTTGGGATTATGGTTTCGTTTGTTATTGAGAAGGCGTTGGTGATTCAGCATTGTCACAAACATGGTATCGATCGGAAGGGTGGTGTTTGTGATACATCTCGTTTGCATGCAACGAGTGGCTTGGTGATTGTTGGGGATTTTTTTCACAATTTTTTGGATGGTGTGTTGGTTGCGAGTGCATTCTTAGTTTCGATCCCTTTGGGTATTTCAGCTGCGATTGCGGAGATTGCGCATGAGCTGCCACAAGAAGTTGGAGATTTTTCTGTACTGATTGCTTCTGGGATGAAGAAGTCGAAGGTTTTATTTTGGAATGTGATATCGGAATTAGGAAGTGTGTTGGGTGCGGTGTTCGTTATTTTGTTTGCGGGCCGTGTTGAAGGTTTGGCTGGTGCATTACTTCCGATTTCGGCTGGTGGGTTGTTGTACATTGCACTCTCTGATTTGATTCCAGAGCTGCATCATGAAAATCGTATTGATCACTCAATTGCTCATTTGGTTTTGATTGTGTTGGGAGTCGCAGCTTTATTTATGGTCGGCCAGTTGGTTGGCGGGCACTGATAGTACTATGGCAAAAAAAGATAAATTCAGCGCGACGTGGGTGTCGCATTCATCAATTTCAGATTATTTGAAATGTCCGCGTGCATATTATTTGAAGAACGTATATAAGGATCCTAAGACGGGTCACAAAGTAAAGGTGATGTCGCCGGCGTTGGCGCTTGGTGGTGCGGTGCATGAAGTACTCGAAGGTTTGTCTGTGTTGCCAAGGCAGGATCGTTTTCGTGATTCATTGATTGAGAAGTTTGATGTGGTATGGAAAAAGTTTGAAGGGGAATTGGGTGGATTTGCTTCTGATAAGCAGGAATCGGATTATAAAAAGAGAGGGCAGGATATGTTGCGTCGTGTGATGAAAAGTCCGGGGCCGCTGTCTCGTTTGGCCGTGAAAATTCAGATGGATTTGCCTTATTATTGGTTGAGTGAGGAAGATAATATTATTTTGTGTGGATTGATTGATTGGTTGGAGTACGATGCTGACGATAAGTCTGTTCATATTATCGATTTTAAAACTGGAAAAAATCAGGAATCTGAAGAGTCGTTACAGCTTCCTATTTATAGATTACTTGTGGAGAATTGTCAGGAGTGGCCGGTTGTGGGGGCGAGTTATTGGTATGTTGCATATCATGATGAACCGATTGAGCAGATATTGCCGCCATCGGTAGAAGCGCAAGAAAAAGTTTTGAAAGTTGCACGTGATATTAAGCTAGCTCGACAGATTAAATCATTTAAGTGCAAGACTGATGGATGTTTCGCATGTAAGGAGTTGGAATTAGTCGTCGCAGGAAAAGGGAAGTTGGTTGGTGTTGACGATTATGGTGCGGATATTTATGTATTGGAAAAACAAGAGGAGCAAACGAAACAGAGTGTAATTTTGTAGTGCTTCTTTGGTGATAATGTGCTATAGTAAAACAAAGGTCGTTTTTATATTAAGGAATCTTTATACGAAGGTTCTAACGACATACTATGAAAAATTTGCATAAGCTTACATTTCTATTGCTTGTGATTGGTGGTCTTAACTGGCTCGCTTTCGCAATTTGGGGATGGGATGTTTCAGCATGGCTCGGAGGAATGGATTCACAAGGAGCAAAGGTGCTCTATGTGTTAGTGGGTCTGTCAGCTCTGTATGAGCTTGTTTCACATAAGGGTACGTGTAAGGAATGTAAGATGTAATCTGCTTTGGATGCTTGTGTAAAAAACCTTCGTTTTTGGAGGTTTTTTGTTTCTCTGAATACTGGTATACTGTTGATATATGGATT
>CAZHXK010000029.1:0-15461 GCA_964536565.1 uncultured Gammaproteobacteria bacterium | reverse complement strand
TCGATCCTTTCTCAATATCTTCGCACACATTCTCAAAACCAATTCATCCAGTCAAACCACATAAAATATGTTATAATCAGAACATATGAAATCGATTTCAGACGCAAAAGTACAATCACTTGAGTCAAAAGCACAGCTCATCCGACAAGACCTCATCAACATGCTTGTTGAAGCCGGATCTGGTCATTCAGCTGGACCACTCGGCATGGCAGATGTATTCACCGCACTGTATTTTCACATCCTCAACCACGATCCAAAAAAACCAAACGATCCAAAACGAGATCGATTATTTTTATCAAACGGACACATCGCTCCCATCTGGTACACCACCCTCGCACACGCCGGATACCTTCCACGAAAGGAAATGCTTACCACACTCAGAAAATTAGGAACAAGACTACAAGGACACCCACACAAAAAAGGATTACCCCCCATCGAAAACCCAGCCGGTCCACTCGGACAAGGAATTTCTCAAGCCGTCGGATATGCACTCGCTGCTCAAATGGACGGCGCAAAATTTGAAACATACTGCCTCATGGGAGACGGAGAACTGAACGAAGGGCAGGTCTGGGAAGCATTCATGTTCGCGGGAAACAATCGTCTACACAACCTCACTGTCATTATCGATCGAAACAACATTCAGATCGACGGCGACACAGAAGACATCATGCCGCTCGATTCACTACGAGATAAATTCGAAGCATTCAAATTCCATGTCATAGATATTGATGGACACAACATGCGCGATATTTCTGACGCATGCAACCAAGCACGAGCAATCTACGAAAAGCCCGTCTGCATTCTCGCACACACCATTCCAGGAAAAGGAGTCGGCTACATGGAATTCGACTACACATGGCACGGTAAACCGCCCAAACCAGGACGCGAACAAGACATTGCACTGTGCGACCTCCGCACACTTGGTGGCGCATTATGCTCTGAGCATGAATAAATACAACTAAACGCACTCCTCCCCCTCTCAGGTGGGGGTAACAGTTACCCTCCCCTAACCCCTCCCTGAGAGGGAGGGGAACATTCCTAGAAACATATGTTGAACAAAAAACTAAAACTCAATACCAAACTATTCACTGCAAAAGAAGAGTACATACCTACACGAAACGGCTTTGGTGAAGCACTTGCAGAAGCAGGAAAAAAAGATGAACGAGTCGTTGCTCTGTGTGCCGACCTCACCGAATCCACACGCATGCATCACTTCCGCGAAGCATTTCCAGATAGATTTATAGAAGTCGGTGTCGCAGAACAAAACCTCGTCGGCCTCGCAGCCGGCATGGCCGAATACGGAAAAATTCCATTCTGTGCCAGTTATGCGACATTCTCCCCTGGCCGCAGTTGGGATCAAATCCGAGTAAGCGTAGCCTACGGAGAAAACAACGTTAAAATAGTCGGAGCACACGCAGGCATTTCCGTCGGTCCAGATGGAGCAACACATCAGGCCCTTGAAGACATCTCACTCATGCGCGTTCTCCCCAACATGACCGTACTTGCACCATGTGATGCACACCAAGCTCGCGCCGCTACACTCGCCGCCGCCAAAATGAACGGCCCTGTATATCTCAGACTCACCCGAGAAAAAACACCGGTCATGACAACCGCAAAAACTTCTTTCAAAATCGGCAAGGCTCAAGTCATGCGCGAAGGAAACGACCTCACCATGGTTGCCTCCGGCCCACTGCTATACGAAGCACTCCTTGCAGCTGAAATTCTCGCAGGAAATAAGAAAGCACTGCAAACACTTCTTGCTCGATATCCAGATATTTCAAAAAACGTAAAAAAATCGAAGCAACACGGACACTCCATGGAACGAGCAAAAGAAACTATTCAATGGACACCAAGCAAAATTGAAAAGCTCGTAAAACAAATTGGTACACGTAACATTGAAGTCATCAACATACACAGCATCAAACCACTGGACCACGCCACGCTCAAAAAATCAGCAAAGAAAACGGGATTGGCTATGACTATCGAAGAACACCAGATTCACGGCGGACTTCGCGCAGCAGTTGCAGAGTCACTTTCACTCCATCATCCAACCAAAATCATTCCAATCGGCATGCCAGACTCATTCGGTGAATCTGGAAAACCAATGGAACTATTAGAAAAATATGGAATGACCGCACCATGGATACTTAACACACTTGCACATGCTTAGCCCAAAATACGACATGATCTCAGTTGGAGACGCAACCATCGATACCTTCATGGCTATCGACGACGCTTCTATCCAATGCCGAATCACCAAAAAACCATGCCAAATTTGCATCAACTATGCAGACAAAATCGTGGTACACAAAATGAGTAGATCAACCGCAGGAAACGCTGCAAACAACGCAATGGGATCAGCGAGACTCGGACTCAAAACAGCATTTTGCACCATCGTCGGCGATGACGACAACGGAAAATGGATCATCGACCAGATGAAAAAAAATAAAGTTCATACTAAATTTTGTACGAAGCAGAAAGGCGGAGAAACAAATGCATCAACCGTAATTAACTTTCAAGGTGAACGAACCATCCTTGTCTACCACGCTCCCCGTACATACAAACTTCCCAAGCTGCCAAAATCGAAATGGATGTACTACACATCGGTTGGAGAAAAACACACACCATACAACAAGCAGGTCGTGAGTCATGTTAAAAAATATGGCGTCAAACTCGGATATAATCCCGGCTCGTATCAACTCAAATCAGGTCTTAAAAACATGAAACCTGTACTCGCAGTCTGCGAAGCAGTATTTGTAAACAAAGAAGAAGCTGAACGTATCGTCGGTAAGAAAAAAGGATTCACACAATATCTAAAAGCACTACACAAACTCGGTCCTAAAATCGTCGTTATCACAGACGGGCCCAATGGCTTATATGTATTCGATGGTACTACTGAATACCACATGGGAATCTTAGGTGGACCCGTCATCGAGCGAACCGGTGCCGGAGATGCATTCGCAACCGGATTTATCGCCGCACTTCACTACGGAAAAACAATTCCAGAAGCAATGTGCTGGGGTTCACACAACTCCACTGCTGTTATCGCAAAAATTGGACCACAAGCAGGACTCCTCACAAAAGCAAAAATGGAACGAGAAGTTAAGAAATCAAAAAATTGTAAGGTCGCATACAAATAATATGTTGGTAAACTTAAACAAAATACTACCAAAAGCACAGAGGGGGAAATACGCAGTAGGCGCATTCAACATAAACAATCTTGAAATTGCTCAAGCTGTTATCGATGCTGCAGAGGAACTGAAAGCCCCTGTTATCCTCCAAACATCTGAAGGTGCCATCAATTACGCCGGCATGGACTATCTTGCTATGATCGCTCACATCGCAGCAGAATCCACCAAAGTTCCTGTCGTCTTCCATCTCGATCATGGAAAAAACTTCAACCTTGTCATGGCTGCAATCGATTCAGGATACTACTCTTCTGTCATGTTTGATGGATCACATCACCCTCTCAAGGAAAATATCAAGCTCACGAAAAAAATTGTTGCCAAGGCGCACAAAAAAGGAATTTCCGTTGAAGCTGAACTAGGTCGTATTTTTGGAAAGGAAGACAATATAAGTGTCGAAGAAAAAGAAGTCGCATTCACAGATCCAGCCGAAGCTACAGAATTTGTTAAAAAAACAGGCATCGACGCACTCGCTGTTTCTATCGGCACAGCCCATGGTGCAAACAAATTTAAAGGGAAACCCAAACTAGATTTCAAACGACTAGAAGCAATCAAAAAATCAGTTAAAATTCCGCTTGTATTACACGGCGCATCCGCAGTTTCCAAAAAAATGCTCACACGTCTTCACAAGCAGTGTGAACAAATGAAAGACTGCTCGCGACTCGAAGATGCAATCGGCGTGCCAGACAGCCAAGCAAAAAAAGCGATCGCTCATGGTATCACAAAAATAAACGTAGATACCGATTTACGCGTCGCTTTCACCGTCGCAGTCCGCGAAACATTGTTAAAAGATCACAACGTATTCGACCCACGTAAAATAGTCGGCCCAGCTCGAGATCTCATGACGCAAACGGTCATGGATAAAATGAAGCTCCTCGGCTGCGCAGGAAAAGGATAAACATATGAAAAAGAAAATATTCATCACACGACCAATCCCAGACGCAGGCATCGAATTTTTAAAGAAACAAAAAAACTTTGAAGTCATCATACGCAAAAAAGACACTGTCATTCCTCGACGAGAACTCCTTAAATCTGTTAAAGGAATGGACGCAGTTCTTTCTATCCTTACCGATACCATCGATGGCGATGTACTAGATGCTGCTGGAGACCAACTTAAAATTGTTGCGAACTACGCGGTCGGATTTAATAATCTAGATGTTAAAGCAGCGCAAAAACGAGGAGTTATTTTAACCAACACTCCAGCACCAGAACTATCAGACGCTGTCGCAGACCACGCCATTGGACTCATGCTCGCACTCGCCCATCGCATTGTTGAAGCCGACCAATTCACACGCAACGGAAAATACAAAGGGTGGGGACCAACATTGTTAATGGGAACCGACCTCCACCAAAAAACAATCGGTATCATCGGCATGGGTCGCATCGGACAAGCGGTCGCCAAACGTGCAGCTGGTTTTGATATCAAAGTATTATACGCATCGCCCAAAAAAGTCTCCAGTAAAATTGAAAAAGCCTGCAACGCAAAACGAGTACCCCTCGATACACTTCTGAAAAAATCAGACTTCGTAACGATTCATGTTCCACTCCTCCCCTCAACTAAGTATCTCATTGGCGCAAAGCAGCTCAAACTCATGAAACCAACCGCATTCATCATCAACACCGCACGCGGACCAATCATCAAAGAATCAGCACTATTAGCCGCACTCAAGAACAAAACCATTGCTGGCGCAGGCTTGGATGTCTATGAATGCGAGCCGCTCACCCACTGCAACCCCAAAGACCACACCTACTTCCGCAAAATGAATAACGTCATCATGACACCGCACACAGCCAGCGCATCACTGGAAGCACGCGGATCCATGTCCCTCATGGCAGCAAAAAACATCGCAGCAGTACTCAAAGGCAAAAAACCGATCAACCCAATTTTTATAAGCTAATTACGACATACTCTTTACACCCGGCACCGCCGGGGTTTTTTATATTGACAAAAAACCTCTTAATTGCTAGTCTTTTTGCAGTTCCTTACAGGAGGCATCATGAAAAAAAGATGGATTGGATTTTCTACTACCATCATCGGACTATGCATTTTTCTCAAGTACACGACACTGATGATGTGGAGTAAATACCGAGGTCACGACCCCATGATCACGCTTGATCGATTTAGAGATTCGATCTTTACGCGTTGCTACAATCGGCTCAACGTCAAAATTCAAGTTGATGATGAACTCTCCATGACACGAGGTCGACCTATTGTCATATACGGACCTCACGTTGATTCCATGGGAATCTTCGGCTATTACAATACGCTTCGTGAAATATTTCCCGATCGAGCAATTATCGTGATTGCAGGGAAACCAAAGATGAAAAATTTATTCGGACTTGTATCGCGAGCAGTCGAGTCAATCGATGGCATTATCATCGACCGCAAAAACCCCGAAGGTGCAATCAAAACCATTCGCTCGCGCGCCGCATCATTTCATGAGCCCCCCGTATTCGTGATCTACCCTGAAGGTCACCGTGCT
Source organism: uncultured Gammaproteobacteria bacterium (assembly GCA_964536565.1). Lineage (GTDB taxonomy): Bacteria > Patescibacteriota > Patescibacteriia > Magasanikbacterales. The sequence continues at coordinate 9,793 of CAZHXK010000029.1, read as the reverse complement.
ACAAAAAATCGACTTGCCGATGCGCACAAATTTCTACACACAATCGGAAAACCAAAACTGGTTGATTCATACGAACACCTACAAGTGCCTCGCACAAAAGGGTTACACGCACTTATTTCTGCACTGGATAACCCACGATGCATCCGTGTCACATGTGGATTCAGCGCTCGTGCAGCATTTGGTACATTCGACAGCCATCTGCTGATCGACTCGACGTTTCTTATGAAGCTTGAGGAAGTAGAGCTGCCCACCGACATCAATGAACTCAAAGAACGACTCATTGAAAAAGACTGGCCTGAAATGAACGACATTCTCGAACGCCACATCGGTAAGGCAGAACATCGAGCACATCTCGCAGCAGAAGCTGCATAATCAAAAACCTCCCAACAGGGAGGCTTTTTTTACCAAAAAAATTATGGCTGAAATGCAGCAACAATCTCATCAAACTCAATTCGCAAATCCCTTGCATCATCCGGCATAGCAGACATACTCAAAAACACATGATCACCTGACGGATTCCGCATAAGAGCCTGCATCACATGAACCAACCCCACATCAGATAAATTTTGAAATGATATATGCACAACCTCACCACTTGCATGCTCACCTATATTCACACGTACATTCGTCACATTGCCCTGAGACTCCAGCCCCTCTCGCATCGCCTTCTGCACATCAACAAACTCCTGCCGCGCACCAAATAAACGCTGTTTCACCACAATCAAACTATTAACAGACGATGTTGATTCACTTGGAATATTAAACGTCGTGTTTGTCTCCGATGAATTATCCTGCAGCTCATAGCGAGACGGATACTCCATGATCCATCCATACGAACTTTCATACTTAGTAACATCAGACCCACACCCCGCAGCAGCCAATATCACAAACAACATCAAACCAAATATTTTTCTCATATCAGCAACTCAATAATTAACGAAACTGTTTGCTCAGCAACGACACCCTCCCTCTTCCTCACCGCAGCCTTTAAGGGCAGGACGTAATACCCCTCCTTAGAAGGAAATATAGACGTATTCCACGTCGTACCACCAAGCGTCACTTTTACCTTCAATGAACCAAAACCACGACGAGCTTTTCCAAACCGTTTTTTAATTTCAGCAGATGCCTTCACGCTCACATTCACAAAATGCCACGAAGTCATCCCCGAATAGAGATAAACCTTTGATCTAACTTTATACTCATTTCATTTCATATACATTAGTATAACAAAAAAATCATTCGCCTACACACCATCTTTCGATGTGTTTACTATTCACTGTAAACACATCTTTAGCATTTCACCTCATCAACATATACTAACAGCAGATCATTCATCCAACTAAAAGGAGTACAGCGTGCAGAAATCAAAACGAACGTCGATTCAGTGGTGGACAGAGATGAAAGCCGATGCAGAGAAATTCATCGACTGGCTCAAGAAGCAGTATCACGGAGAAATCACCGCGCACGAACGCATTCTAGCATTCATGAACGAACATGCGCCGAAAGACAGTCGGTGGAGATACACATTACAAACCATCGCAGAACAAGAACTGACACATGCACGATAGGTCGGCGAACTACTTCAAGTACGCGGCATTACACCAGAAATCCTGGATAAGACCGAACGCTATTGGGACAAAACACTCCATGCAATCGATTCATTCGAAAGCGGAGCTGCCGTAGCTGCACACGCAGAACGCATGCGCCTTGAGCGCATCGAAGTCATTGCCGCCGACGAAGCTGCACCACATGATGTTAGTGCTGTATTTCAGCGCATCCTCCCCGAGGAACGATTCCACGAACGAGCATTCGGTGCCATGGCAGGAGACGCTGCAATGAAAGATGCACTCACCCAGCACGAAGCAGGGCTCGAAGCTATCGGATTAATTCCCGCATATGTCGTTGTATAAAACCTTACACCAACCGCCCACGGGCGGTATTTTTTACATCAAAAAACATCCCTGAAAGGATGTTCTCTGGTGGACCTCAAGAGACTCGAACTCTTCACCTCCGCCTTGCAAAAGCGGCGCTCTACCAGATGAGCTAGAGGCCCGTGTATATGTATCGTTGTTATTGCCTTCCTCAACGTTCCTGCCGAAACATTGAGCTACATCTTTATTAATACCGTGCTCCGCACACTGGCAGATGAGCTAAAGGCCCTCTGCAACATATCTTCGCTACGTATACTGCCTTCCTCAACGTTCCTACCGGAACATCAGGCTGTAATTTTATTAATACCGCACGCTACGCATGCTGGCAGATGAGATCGAGACCCTCTTCGAGGATACTCCCAATTGACTTTATTACAGAAACAGAAGAATCAACAACGAAAAAGAGTATATAATATTCGCCTAAATCATGCAAGGCTCAATAAAAAAAAGCGCCTTCTCTTGAAGACGCAACTTTATTTAGAGACGCATACGCATCATACCATGCTTTCGTATATGACCGGCTACAGATGAGCCAGACAGCGCCAAACTCACGTACAACATCAAGTGACCAAGCCAATCAATGATGAACGTAGCGACACTACCGTAGTACGGCTGCAGAAACATACCGAGAATCAGCGCACAAATGACAACGTTCTGGAGAATAGCCTTAACCTTCCCCCACGTATTAGCTGACACATCAGCCGTATGCTTTCGCAATAAAACCCACGTTCGATGCACAACAAGAAACATCTCAACCATCACAATGACAACAATGAGCTGTACTTTCACCTGTTCGTACAAAGCAATCAATGCAGCCAGAAAAAATATCTTATCAGCAACCGGATCAAAAAACTGACCAAAGCGACTTGTCACACCAAAACGTCGGGCGAAGAAACCATCCATCCAGTCTAAATTTCCTGCAACAACCGCAAAGATAAACGCAAACAGAATGTCTATGTGCAACCCGCTATGCAGCAAAAACCAGATCGGAATAACAAGTGCAAAACGAAAAAAAGTCAGCACGTTCACAAATACGAATTGCCACGGCGCTCGTGCGAAAACGACCCTGAAGGCCAATTCATCCACAACACTGGCTGCCAGATCGACAGCCTCAACGACTTCAGACTGAGCCACAAGCTCTTTCGATACTGACATGATAAACTCCTAGAATGAACAGTGAGAGCAATATACCTTGTATAGGATATTCAGGCAATATACACAAAAAGCACCCTTTCGGATGCTTCTTACATGGTGCCGAGGAAGAGATTTGGCCGAACGAACGGAACGAGTGAAATATCAAGCTTGCTTATATTTCCGAGTAAAGTGAGTAAGGAGCGTAGCTACTCCCGACAAGGGAGTTCCCAACATACAAAGCAAAAAGCACCGTCTCCGGTACTCTCTACATGGTGCCGAGGGGGAGATTTGAACTCCCGACACAAGGATTTTCAATCCTTTGCTCTACCCCTGAGCTACCTCGGCCCACCAATGTGAACATGATGATATCACGATACTCATTATTTGTGAAGACGGTACGCGTAAGTTATACTAAAGAACTATGGAACATGAAGAAACACGCACTATCGACCCCACCGTCAAACCACAAGAAGTTCAGCTCGATATTACCCTTCGTCCACAAAACTTAGGTGAATTTATCGGACAAGAACAGCTCAAAGAGACACTCAGTGTGTTTATTCAAGCCGCAAAACAACGAGAAGAGTCTCTCGATCATACGCTATTCTACGGAGCTCCAGGTTTAGGGAAAACAACCCTCGCACATATCATCGCTTCAGAAATGGGAGTTCATGTAAAAGTCACATCAGGCCCAGCACTCGATAAGGTCGGAGATCTTGCAGCCATCCTCACCAACCTTCAACCAAACGACCTCCTCTTCATCGATGAAATCCATCGCATGAACAGAACCATCGAAGAAATCCTCTACCCTGCCATGGAAGACCAAGCGCTCGATCTCATCGTAGGAAAAGGCCCAGCCGCTCGCACACTCCGCATGCAACTCAACCCATTCACACTCGTCGGTGCAACGACAAAAATGAATTTAATTTCTTCACCCCTACGAGATCGCTTCGGCGCACAATTTCACTTGGACTATTACTCTCAGGATAACGTCACAGATATTGTAGGACGGAGCGCAAAAATTTTAGACATTCAAATTGAACCAGACGCACAAGGCATGATCGCTCGCCGATCGCGACATACACCACGCGTTGCAAATCGTTTATTAAAACGCGTCCGTGACTTCGCCCAAGTACAAGGAAATGGTACAATTACAAATGAAATATGCAACTCAGCTTTGGATAAACTTCGCGTCGACACCAAAGGCTTAGACAACGTCGATCGACTCATCCTCACCACTATCATCGAAAAATACCGAGGCGGACCAGTCGGACTTTCAACTCTCGCAGCGGCTACAGCAGAAGACACAGAAACAATCGAATCAATCTACGAACCATTCCTCCTACAAATGGGGCTTATCGAACGAACACCTCGTGGCCGATGCGCTACACCCCACGCATACGAACATCTCGGACTCACATAAACATAAACATAGCATCGCATGCACTTCTCGCTCTCAATCTTACTTTACGCGTACATTTTGCTCGTCGCAATCTTTATTATTTTTGCTGTTATTCACATTCTTCACCTCGTATACCTCACCGTCACCAACCATCTCAGCTACTTCGTCACGGTCATTTTTTTATTAGGGTTCATTGTTATCATCGGCGGCAGCTACACAATCCTCTCAACAATCGACTGGAATCAAGGCATGACCGAATCAATTCCAGCTCCAAACTCAGCTCAGCAACTCTTTCAATAGTATGCACATAGCAAAAGTCATCAAACAAAAACAAGGAGAACAGGTCGTCATGATGTTACGACGTCATCCTTTTGTGCTCATCCCAGCCTTCGGACTATTTATTGCTGTCAACGCATTTGCATTCGGCGCATACTATTTCATTAATACATACTACAGTGGCGTCATGAAAACGGACGTCGGCCTCGCCATCGTCATCATCCTCATAGCATCACTCCTCCTTTCAGCATGGACACAGTTCTACGGCCAATTCATCGATTACTATTTGGATATCTGGGTCGTCACCACTAAACGAATCATCAATGTTGAACAGCACGGATTATTCGGCCGGACAATCGCTGAAACTGATTTATACAAAGTTCAAGATGTCACCTCAGACATCAAAGGATTTTTTCCCACAACATTCTCATACGGCTTCGTACACATCCAATCCGCCGGAGAAACCGCCCGCTTCATTTTTGAACAAGTTCCCTATCCTCATCTTGTCCGTAAAAAAATACTCCAACTTGTACACGCCGACAGAAAAAAACACGCACAAGAAGCCATGATTTCAGAGGTATAAAAAAAGTCCCGATCGTATCGGGACTTTGTATATTCTCGCTGATAACATGCATCAACAAGGACGAACCTGATCAGATCCCATCATGTCTCTTATCAAGAGGACAGGCCTCTGCCAGAGTCCGCTAGGAATGCTTCTCCATCAGCCTATCAGCAAGCAGTGCGACCGAACGGTCATACTGAGCTCCGTTAGAAAAAGTGACACTCACATGCGCAAGCGACTCGCTCGCTGCACAAACCGCCGCCGTAGTCGCATCAACCATCAGAGCATACATCTTTTCGCCTTTAGTCTCATCACTCATCTCATCCTCCTACTACGGAATCAATCTCTCACATCGACCAATCTTCTGACCACAACAACCAAAGTCACGACCCGCGATAACCGTACATTTTGACCACGCAAGCTGCGGGTTTTGCGCACACAGCTGCTTACACGCATCATACGTCAAGATATCAGACCGACTGAATCCGCACGCATACACCGTCCAACATGCACGAACACACACCTCCTCTTTCAACGATCTATCAGCCGATCCAGCCGGCCCCGTCGCTGCAACTAATTCCGCCAATTCTTCATCGATCTTCGGATCAGGATCACCATGATCAACCCGAGTCAGAAAATGAGTAGCAACACCAACAAGGAAAAGTAGAAATAACAAAACTCGTAATGTCATTCCCATTCGCATCATGTTTCCTCGGGAATTTGTGGCAAATGTTTCTCAATACATTTTTCGTACTGACGACAACGAACCAGACCCTTATCCTTCAACACACCGAGCGTACATGACGCCCAAGCATTATCACCTTGGCGCATGCAGAAATTCGTACATTCACGCACGCCCATCACATGACCACCCTCATTCTGCAACTTAATGTTCACCTGAGAGCTATCGATCACCTGACACGATTTCTCGCACGCCTGATACTTCAACTGAATCGTCGGCGGAATATCAGGAGAACGAATCTCCAAATACCCCACATACAAAAGAACAAGAAACAACGTAAACACTGCAAATTTCATGCTTCAACCTCCAAAAACATAATATAATGAACATCTGAACCTAACAAAACATACGGGCTTTGTCAAGCCTTGCACGGAGCTGCCACAAATAAAAAAGCGGCCCCTATGTGGGAACCGCCTGAACGAAAGAATCGTTCCTCAAATGACCACGTACAGCACCAACATCATCGAATGATCGCGACAGAGAACTCCGTCCAAAATCGATGATCCAAATGACAGCATCTTCGACGACAACATCACTTCCCTCCTCAAATTCCAAATCGGTGAACATGAAGTTTCCCAAGTGCGGGTCACAGTGGTATACACCACCATTATTCAACTCTTTGAAAGCTCCACACACATCGTCGTACAATCCAGAACTCAAACGCAATTTTCGTCGCATCAAAACTCCAAACGCAGTACCTCCTTCAACCACCTCCATAACGAAACAACCTAAATCGTAGTCGACATGAATGACCGAAGGCGTAGAAAACAACTTCCACTCGCGATCTGTTACATGTGAATGAATATCAATCTCGTTCACTCGATGAGTAAACGAGTCGTTCCAGATTTTTACGCAGTACCGATCCAAGGATCGATCCAACATATCATCTGGGTCAAACATCCGAAACACCCAGCCGTCTTTACCACTACCTAAGTAATGGCTCATGCCGGAGGGAGTGTTGCACATCTCGACTATTCGCGGCAACAAGCGGCGAATTTTTTCAAGCACATGCTCGTGTAAATGAACTACCATACTTCACCTCCAACTAAAAAAGACTACCATAATGGCAGACTTTTGTCAAGACTAAGACCTCATTATCGCCTTAAAACGGACTGCTCCAAGGCTTCTTCAACATCCTCCTCCTCATCCTCCCCACCAACATCAACAGCATATAATTCCATCATATCAGCAACAGCCTTCCGCTCTTGATCCAACTCATGTTTTTTTGTTATTTTATCACCTCTTAAGCGAGCAGTTTTTTCAAAATCTAAGACAATAACTTCACCGGAAGCTAGAAAACGAAACTTTCGTTTACCAATAACAACATCCCGCCAATCGACATTTGTTAAATATATGTTCCCCTCATTGATATCATTGTGAGTGAAGCCAGCATTATGCAAGCCTTCATACGCACTCAAAACATCAGCATACACATCATCGGATAATCGCACCACAACACCCTCGAGCCTTGCAGATGATATAAAGCCCTGTAACGAATTATTATACGCATCGCGAGGAAGTCGCTCAATCAACACACCACGATAATCAGCCTCTTTAAGCGCAACGGTTCCTAATACTTTCGGCACACGAATATACTCCTGATCCGCTACCGCCTCCTGCACTGCCTCATGCATATCCATCTCAGCCAATATCGAATCAGACTTAGGAATAACCTTTAACGCAACATGTTTTAATACAGGATGAGCCAAAGTAGCTTCAGGTGTATCCAAACGCATAATATATCTATTCCGTGAATTTCCCGCTTCGTCCACAAAATCTCCGGCGATAGTGTACTCATGAGATTTACCAGCAGCATACACTTCATCGATAACACCTTCCATCGTACTAACGTGAACAGCACCAATCACACCACCCTCAACTGATAAAGCCTGCTTCATAGCAGTAGTCCCATTCTCAAACAATCCCTGCATAGCAGAGATGGTTTCAAAAGGCGACTCAATAGTAGCCTTAATATGCTCCTGTTCTTTTTTTCCAACAGGCTGAATTTCAGCTGACATACAAATTATTCATACACACGATCTATCGTAACACCCGTATAATATGATTGTAGAATTTCTTTAAAGTTATATCCATCATCCGCACGCATAGCAGCATCTGTCTGACTCATACCAACTCCATGCCCCCAGCGTTTATTTCCTCTAGCTGCATCGTATGGTGCAGGACGCGACACTAAGTATGATAGCCCTCGACCACCCCACGCATCCGAAAACGACCGTGTCTGCCCCGAAGATCGTGCAAAATAGGTTGTCATAGCTACATCACCCTCATACTGCACCAAATGCCCTCGCGTAGCGTTTGCAGCTACACTCACCTGCGGGTTCAACTGCTCCGCTGTATACCCTTTATACACCTGATCCAACGAACCAGAATTCAAGATATAAGACGAACCAGATGACTTATGTTTTCCACCGCGCTCATAATAATACATGGCGAATGATCGCGCTGCAGTCACTTGAGCCTTATGAAATTCTAGCGGCCACGAATTTGAAGCTTCTGAAAGCCCCTTCACATACGACTCAATCGGCAACTCATTAACCATCCAGGTGTATCCTAATTTATTTACACGCATCTCCATCGTGTCTCGATAATTATTATAGTTAATCGACGTATTCCATTTCGCACGACGATCTAAAGAATCAATAATCACATATCCCGAGAGTGGATCAATAGGTTCTATTCGGAAATAAGAATCAGTCGTATACAAATCATCTCCAATAACCATCAACTGCGTATCGGTAGCTACATCATATAACCACTCAGCAGAGATACCCGGCTCAAGAATACCGTAGTACACACCATCACCATCAACAATGCGGTATGCGCCATGCACACTCACTGTCGCAGCGTCATCAATATTTGCGATACCAACACGAAATCGCGGCTCAGCAATACCACGCCAATTTTCAACAACAGGTAGAATTTCTCCTGCAATTTCTTCTGGGGCTGGCGTCGTGACCGTCACGGGCAACTCAATCAAACCCCCGCCAACATTCTCACCTTCACTGGTTAATTGTAATGCTAAATTATATGTCCCTGTATCACGAGGCATCCGAACCGCAACATTTACAATCGCCAAACGACCCGATGGATATTCTTTATCACCGAGCGCGAGCGCAACTCGGCCTTCAGGCCAGCCAGATTCATGGAAAATCGATGCAATTTGTTCAGTTACAATAGCAACACCTGGCTCAACAACCTTCACCTGCTTCCACGTACGCGGACCAGCATTCTTGATGCCAAATCGAAGATCAACAACCGAACCTCCAGCAGCCTCAATAGTTTCATGTGAACGCATGAGCATCAAACCAGATAAACCTTCACCCACCCCTGCAACTTTGGGTGTTTCAGTCACTGTCATTGGAATCGTCACATACGAACCCCGAACCCAAGCAATATCCTCTACTGCAACTTTAAATTTCTCTTGATATTCTCCAATTTCACCAGGAGCATGCAGTGGGATCGCAAATGTACCCACTTCACCAGGAGCGACACTCGCTTCTGCCATTAAGCCCGGCTGTCCGAGCCCGTACCATAAGTGATAACTAAAAAGACTCTTCCGGGTAGAAGGATCTGTATAAACGCTCGAAAAGTTTTTTCCTGAATTCACCCACGTTTCTGTACCAGCATTAGTGAATTTCAATGTAATTGTTTTTTCTTGATTCGGTAACAACTGAACATCTGGAACTTCTCCGACTAATTCAGCCTTATACATGCCATCGTAGCGAGAT
>CAZHXK010000028.1:0-16393 GCA_964536565.1 uncultured Gammaproteobacteria bacterium | reverse complement strand
TATTTGCGCCAGCCGGTATTTCAACACTAGTATAACGAAGACCAACAATTTGGTTGCCAGCACCGGCATCATCAACAAGTTCAAGATCGCTGCTAGACAGCAGTACGTTGCCTGCCTCGCTTTCTTCGGCATCATCATCTACTTCGTATTCATACTTCTCTCCCGAAGAGATACACGCACGTCATACTTCTACCACGCCGTCGGCATATCCATGTTCATACTTTTAATACATGGGCTTGTCGATGTCCCTTATTTCAAAAACGACCTCGCGATATTATTTTGGATTATCGTAGGTATACTCATCGCATCACCAAAGATTAATCAACATAACTAACACATGTGAAATTCGAACAACCCTCAAACAAAATTGAAATCGAGGGACATGCACTCGAATACGACACAGATAGATTCGTGGAATTTGGCGACATGGCGGTCTCTGTATTACAACGCCAATGCCAATACGTCAGCCGCTACACCACAGACACAGATGAGCAGCGACCAAACCTGAGTAAAGACCTCAGAATACAAGGCAGCGCCGACGACTACCACGAAATGAAAATCCACAAAGACGACATTCCAGAATTCTTAAAACGAATCAGAGAATTCACAGCGCAATAGGCATAACAACGCCTGTTAATTAGGAATCGAACAAGCACAATACCGCACTTGATCCGAGATCAACTTTTATATACCATACTCGCACCTGGAGAGGTGGCTCGAGTCCGGTTTAAGGCGCAGCATTCGAAATGCTGTGTGGGGCAACTCACCGGGGGTTCGAATCCCCCCCTCTCCGCCAAACAACATGTAGTACTGCTACGTGTTTTTTGTTTGATAGATAAACACACACCCGCGCTCAAATTAAGCATATTCTCATAAAAAATGAGCACAAAAGTATTGCCTAATACACAACAAAATTAGTTCTCTAAAATTACAAATAAAGCTGAATCAAGCCAAAACCACGGCATTCTACCATTGACAAAACAGCGTTTTCGTGCTATTCCGTCTCCATATCATACCTTTTTACATTCGACTCAAACCACCGGAGACCTTCATGAAAAAAGCAGATGTTCGTAAGTTCGAGCAAGGCACCGCCGAGTACGTGATCGCACATGCCGCATGGAGTGCTTCGAGTGGGCGAGGTCCATCTGTTGCATTTCGACACATTCGCAACCCCAAGGAAGCCCTCCGCATCGCGCGCGGCTTCCTGACATACGACGAATACTGGCTTATCTCCAACGCTCGATTCACCAGACGCCAACTCAGACAAATCGAGCGAGAGAAAAATCAGATGTGGGATGATTTCGAGAGTACGCTTTTGAGCGATATCGACACAGACCTCGCTGACGAGTACGAAGCTGCACTTTATGACGATGAGCCAGTTCATACGTTCAGCTTTGGAACCTATTTCACACGCCCAATAGGCGCAGAAACACGATTCTACAATATGACCGACACAGAACTGCAGGCGGAGGCAAAACGCATCATCACTTCATCTTCATCCGAGGAAGAAGTACAGCAACGCCTCGAAGTTGAGCTCGACTATCCATATACCATCTCGCTACACACATATCCTCACCGACGACGTCGGCCGACAAGCGCACGCACTCGTATCTGCCCTCGGCGGACTGACGATGCAAAATGGAGCAATGGTCATGGGGATGATGCACGGCCACAATAGCGTCATCACCCTCTAATCAACAACCTACAACCGGGCTACGGCCCACAAAAGAGTGCCCACACGGGCACTCTTTTAATTGTAATAAAACCGTATTCATGATTGTATTATAGATACAGGACACACTATGACTGAACAATCAGACAAAGACATAGCCATTGCAGTGCAAAAAGGCGACATCGACGCATTCGGGATTCTCGTAGAACGATACGAAGCAAAAATGAAACGATATACCAAACGATTCCTTTACTCCTACGAAGACGCCGAAGATACCGTCCAAGATGTATTCATAAAGGCCTACACGAATATCCAAAGCTTCAACGCCACGCGAAAATTTTCGCCGTGGCTGTATCGTATTGCCCATAACACAGCAATCAATCTCATCAAAAAAAGAGGTAAAGAAGCAATCCCCTTCTTCGACCCAGACACACTCTTCCCCCACCCCGTTGCGAAACAAAAAACTGACGACTCTTGGAATGAGAAAGAATTGAAAGATGCGCTCGACACATGTTTAGATAAACTCAAACCCACACACAGAGAGCCACTCATTCTATATTTTTTTGAAGACATGGATTATAAAAGTATTTCCGACGTGCTACATATCCCAACCTCAACAGTCGGTGTACGCATCTCCCGCGCAAAGAAAAAGTTAAGGGAACTATACAGCTCAACTCAGAACGAACCCCCATCAACTGTCATTCTGGAGGTGCAGCCGATAGAATCCAGAGAAACCAACCCCACCAACAAAAAACTGAATCCTATCACTCCTCCGTTGTTCCAGGATGACGCACTGATAAAAGCTGACAAGAAATAAACGTATGGACAAAAATAAAGACATCAAAAAGAACATCATGAAAACCATCAAAGATGGCGATGTTCAGATGCACTCAAAACGTTTTTTCCTGAGCAAATCAATTTTATCCATTATCGCCATCGTCTTTGTCGCACTCACCGTACTGTTTATCGGCAGCTTTATTCTGTTCATGACAGAGCTCGCAGAAGCCTGGGAACTAACTGAACATGGCTCACGCGGTATCCTTCACTTCATTACCTCACTCCCTTGGATCATCGTCGGACTCGGCCTACTACTGATTGGCATCCTTGCGACCCTTATCCAAAAATACCGATTCGCCTATCACAAGCCAATCGTTGCATCGACTAGTATTATCGTACTCTTTTCAGCCATCGGAGGTTTAGCAGTAGCCAAAACATCATTCCATGAAAAAGTAGAAAACAGAATTAAAGCCGGAAAATTTAACATGGCCGCACCTCTATATAGAAAAGCTCAAGAACACAAACCGGCACAATTATTCGTCGGAACAATCACAGAAATTGAAGAAGATGGATTTGAAATGGAAACACGCAATGATGAAGAATACGAAATCATCATTACAAACAAAACAAAAAAACACCCAGACTACGTACCACAAGTAGACGATAGAATTTCCGTATTCGGAAAAAGTTCAGATGAAAAAATCGAAGCGATCGGTATAAAACTACAGCGAAAATTCAAAAGACCGCAATCATCTCTACTCAAACTGCGACAGGAAGCACACGCTGATGAACCGCCACGTCGTCGAGAGCGACTACAAAGAGAAAGAGAGTAATAAAAAAACCACCCTTCCTGGGTGGTTTCGCTGTTAACGCGGTCGCGCTTGGCCAAATGACACAACAATGCCACGCAACCGCGCAATCTCTTCTTTTAAGTTCTCAGACGCTGCATACGCATGCGAATTTCGCATGACGTCCGTATGATACAGAACCTCACGTTCCTGAAACCGTTCCAACACAGCCATGCGCCCATGAACAAATCGCTCAAGCGAAACAGCAGCGTACTCAGATCGAATCTGAGCGCAGTACTCGACAAATCGATCAGCTGGCTGACCAAGAATCGCGAGGTCACAATCTGCAGCGCACTTCTCATCGATACAGGAAGGTAAGTTTTCATCCGAATGAGACAGAACCTGAATCATTCGCGAGACACGACAAGAAACTAAACCGGAAAATCCCGCCTCACTACAAATCCGCTGCGATTCCGTGATCGTATTCACCTCGTTATCCGGAGAACGAATCTCCTCAAACAAGTCATGCACCCACAACGCAAATTCCGTATCGTCAGAATACTCACACAAATGCCGCACGCTGTCGAAATGCCCAAGCACCTCATCCAGATGCTGCCACGTGTGGTAATGCCGATGCAGCTCGTTCCACCGACGCCAAATACTATCAAACACCTCGTCAGCATCAGTCGTCGCATTCATACGTTTCCACAATCCGTGAAAGCGAACGCGCAACTTATTCTGAACGTACTGACGCTGCAACGCAATCGCGACATCTTCATTCACATAATGCGACAGCTGTTCACATCCACCATTCACACCAAGAAAACCTTTCACAAAACTCGAACTTTCACACACAGCACCCGAAGCTGCCGGGATGAAAATCGTTTTCACTTCCGGATTGATATGACGATTCGCCTCGAGTAATGCATTCTCGTATTCGAAGTCGATCGTGTTCCGCAAACCTCGAACATGCCATCCCGCATCAACCGTCTCCGCCCACCTAACCGTCAATTCGCCCACCACCACATGCACATGCACATGATGACCATCAGGATACGCCAAATCAAGCGCTCGCTCGATCAACTCCTTCCGCTCTTGTGCCGACAGAAACGACTTCTTAGCGGGATTAACCGCAATCACCACATGCAACTCATCAAACAGATCAGCTGCACCAGTAATCACATGGAAATGCCCATTCGTCATCGGATCGAACGACCCTGGATACACCGCAACTCGACTCATATCAAACTCCTTGTTGTTGTTGGAAATGTAATGTACGAAGAATAAATATAGCGTAAAACAAGCATTTTGTCAATCCCTACCCACCATAATCATCCTGGAGGCCGTAGCCGATAGTATCCAGAATAATCAACTGGATTCTATCGCTAAAATGCTCCAGAATGACACAAGAACGAAGTCGGCTATTCATAAATGAAATAAATCATGAGCTACACTGTAATAACTAGTGAAGATGATGATCATCAACAAACATAACATAATCAAATTAACAATTCTTATATGAAACTAGGACTCAAACGTGGAATTCTAGCCGCCGTGGCTATTTCCACTATCGGGGCAGGTGCCATGGGCACAGCCACATTCGCACAAAGCGTATCAGACGCTGGTGAAATGCCAGAATTCGTACAGCGACTCGCTGAACGCTTCAACCTCGACGTAACAGAGGTACAAGAAGTATTCACCGAATTCAAAGCTGAACACAAGGCAGAAGCACAAGCAAAACAAGCAGAGAAGCAACAAGAACGCTTCGATGAGGCGGTAACAAACGGAGATCTCACTACATCACAAGTACAGCTCATTGAAAACAAACGAGCAGAACTAAAAGCAAGCTTTGAGGAAAACAGAGACACATTCAAAGATCTTTCAGAAGAAGAACGCAAAGCACTCAAAGAATCAACACGCTCAGAGGTTGAAGCCTGGGCAGAAGCAAATGGCATTGACGCAAAATGGTTGAAACCTGGAAAGCGCGGACACCACAAACAAAACCTTCGTGGTGGTCAAAACGGAGACGATGAAAACCGACGCCCTCAATCACGCCGATTCCAAAGACAAAACGGAGCTAGTTCACAATCATAGTATGTCCTAAAAATCACCCCTCCTCCTGGGTGATTTTTTTGTACAAAAAAAGAGGTCACGTAAACCTCACATTCTATTTCTTACAATCCCGCGTCTTCACAGTTTACCGAAACAAGAAGAAACTTCGTATCGTCGTCACCCTCCTCGTACGCCGTCGCACCAAAACACAGATTGGTGCCTTTCTTACGCACAACCTGCATCTCATCGACCAATTCCTGCGCCAAACTCGAACTAATGGCAACCGATTCTGGCGGACTCACGCATCCCGGCAGACACAACGCGATAAAAAGTGCGCAAAGCAAACACAAACCTTTTCTCAAAACAGACATAAGAACCTCCCAGCCCTTTATCAATACCAGCACATGAAACCACACAACCATTTGTATGCATCCACGCACCGCAATCTATCTAAGCTATTCAATATAATGCACGCATAAACATAGAAATATGTGTGTGCGGTGTCAACGCCAAACAAAAAACGGCGTGAGCCGTTTCGGAAACATCCACCTACTCGTATCGCAACGCCTCTATCGGATGTTTTTTCGCAGCAGCTCGTGCAGGAAAATATCCGAATATTAAACCGATCGTCGCAGACACCACAAGTCCAATCGCAGCTGCACTATACGGAAATGAAAATTGCCAATTAAGACCAAGTCCAGACGACAGCGCCAACGCAACTAAAAATGTAATAGAGGTTCCCAGGACAATACCAATAA
The DNA here is from genome assembly GCA_964536565.1 of uncultured Gammaproteobacteria bacterium. Taxonomy (GTDB): domain Bacteria; phylum Patescibacteriota; class Patescibacteriia; order Magasanikbacterales. Next base: position 10,346 of record CAZHXK010000028.1, on the reverse strand, counting down.
AGCCACCAGCCGCAGTAAGCAGCACTGACTCGATCAGGAACTGTCTTAGAATATCTTGTTCACGCGCACCCAAAGCCTTACGCAAACCAATCTCACGCGTACGCTCCGTCACACTCACCAACATTATATTCATAATCCCCACACCACCAACAACTAAGGAAATCGCAGCAACAGAAACTAGAATTGCCGTTAGTACCCCTGTGATAGTTCCAATTGTTTTCATTAAATCCTCTTGCGAATTCACCTGAAAATCATCATCCTCAGGATCCTCAATATCATGCATTTCGCGCAGTGTCAGCTGAATATCACGACGCACTTGTTCCACCACATCCTCTGAAACCGCTCGTACAATAATCTCATTAAAATGTTCCTGTCCCGTTACATACTGCTGCGCAGATGTGTACGGAATAATAATCGCATTATCAAAATTTACAAAAAGCGCCTGGCCTTTATCTGGAAGAACACCAATAACTCTAAACTTATGTGAGCCAATCTTAATCTTCTTTCCGACCGCATCACCGCTATCAAACAACTCTTCATGCACATCAGCACCAATCACCGCAACACGCTCACGCGTCTTCACCTGCGCAGCATCAAAAAACACACCATCAACAGGCGTCGCATCCATCTGATCCTCAAAGATCTCATTCGTCCCAAACATCTGCGGAAACATGGTCTCAGATTGATACGAAACACTCCCTGGGACAACCAAAAACGGCATAACATCAATCACATTCGGCACACGAGACTCGTCCAAAATAGCAGCCATCTCATTTTCACCAATTGAATCTAGATAAAATTGGTTTACATCCGACGGCCCTTGAGACTCTCGTCCTGGAGCAACACGCAATGTATTTGAACCAAGCGATTCAATCTCACTCAAAATCAAATCCTGACCACCTTGCCCAACAGACATCACAATGATAATTGCCATGATACCAATCACAATACCCAAAATCGTCAAAAGACTCCGTGCCGTATTAGTACGAAGAGCTTTCACTGCAGAAATGAAAATGTGAATATTTAGTTTCATAATAGGTCTACTTACAACCCTTGGGATTCAATCAAACCATCACGCATACGAATAGTTCGCTGCGCATGTTCAGCAATATCATCTTCATGCGTAATGAGAACGATTGTATGACCATGATCTTCATGAAGTGTTCTAAAAATTTCCATAATCTGAGCACTCGTCACACTATCCAAATTTCCTGTTGGCTCATCTGCAAAAATAACCTTAGGATGACGTACTAACGCGCGCGCAATCGCGACACGCTGTTTCTCTCCTCCAGAAAGCTGAGACGGCTCATGATCCAATCGATGCATCAATCCAACCTGCTCTATAACCTTCTTCGCCTGCATATCCCACTCCTTCGCAGGAACCGCCGAATACATTAAGGGCAATTTCACATTATCCAATACGCTTGTTCGAGGTAGTAAGTTAAATGCCTGAAACACAAACCCGAGATTTTCGTTTCGTGCCCCAGCCTTTCCATCCTCATCCAACTCAGATACTAAATCATCAAGTAGATGAAATGTCCCTGCAGTTGGTGCATCCAGCAAACCAAGTATATGAAGCATCGTAGACTTACCAGAACCAGATGGTCCCATAATCGCTACGAACTCACCCTCTTTAATATCCAAAGATACTCCACGCAATGCATGCGTTTCGTTATCTCCAGAACCAAAAACTTTTGTGATGTTTTGTAGTTTAATCATAACCAGAAATTGTCATCCTGAGTGGAACGAAACGTAGTGGAGTAGAGTCGAAGGAACCCGTGGAGTTATCAGCGAGATCCTTCGACTAAAACGCTCAGGATAACAGCATTCTTACTTCTTAAAAAGAATAATCTCTTCATCTTCAGATAATTCAAATTCTACCAACTCAATGTTACCATCCGATCCTTTTAAACCAACAACAACCTCATGTTCAACAACTCCTTCACCATCTACGAACGTTCGAACAAAACGTTTTCCATCTTTAGAGATCACTGAACGAACAGGCGTTACGATTACATCCGACTTCGCATCAATAATAATATCAACATCAGCCGTCATACCAGATTGAATACGCTCGTCTGCCTCAGCGAACAACAATGTAGTTTTATATGTTGGAACGCCTTCTTTAACTGTCTCTGCTTGTTCAATCTGCACCACAGTCGCCATGAATTCAATATCGTCAGTATACGCATCCAACGTTACCAATCCCTCTTGACCAAGCACCACATCAGCAATATCAACCTCAGCAATAAATGTTTCAATTTCGTATGCACCATCTGTAGCGATACGCATCACTGAATTATACGCTGTAGCAATTTCACCAACTTTAATATCCTGCTTCAGAACTTTTCCAGCCAACGGAGAAACAATCACTGTTTTCCCAGCGCGCGCACGAAGCAAAGAAACAGAAGCTTCTGCTTGTCGCACACTTGCTGACTGTTGTTCGTACTGAGCCTGAGCTTGCGCAACTGCTTGCTCTTGAACTGCAATGACTTCTGATCGCGGCCCTACCAGAGCCAACTGATAATCAGCGTCTGCTTTCTCCATCGCATTACCACGAGACGTCAATAACTGACGATGTGTTAACAATGCATTTCGTGTTGTCGTAATTGATGACAAAGCTGTATCAACCGACGCTCGGTATGAATCAAATGTCGTATTTGCTCGTGTACAGTCATCAGATAATGTCTGTGAAAGTTGTAATGCTAGCCCTTCAGCATCTGCCGCATAAACCAACGCTTCATTAATCGCAATCTTCGCTTCATCTTCAAAAGAAATAACTGGAACAGAAGCACGCCATGCATCCAACGATGCACCAACTACTGAACGCCTCCAGCCAACATCTGTCGCGAGCTGCACATCACAATTACTATACGCTAAATCAAACGATGTGCTTTGTTGTCCAAAAAATAATGTTCCGAGCGTCACATCAACCGCATAGTCCAAATCAGACGATGCATCAGTTAACACATCGGTCGTATCGGACACTGATTTTTCATAATCAAATACGGCTGTATCGAGCGCAGCTTGTTTAATCGCTAACTCTTCCGGACGCGCACCATTCAACAACTCACGTAACTTAATTTGAGCAGATGATACGAGCGCAGCATACTGATCAACTCGAGCTTTCTCAGCATCAACACGCGCACTGGCCGATGCGATATCCGCATGAATATCACCATTAGCCAACACAGCCAAAAGTTGTCCTTTATACACCGTATCTCCCACCTTCACCGGAACACGCGCAACACGACCCGATTGCTCAAAGGCTAAATCCACACGATCAACCGGCTGCACAACACCAGTCACACTAACCGTTCGCTCAATATCTCCTCGAACCAATTCTGTGTACTCAAAACTGTCAGCCTCTGATGACCCACCAGAACGAATGAAGCCACCAATAACCAATACGATTCCCAAGAGAATCCAATAACGTTTTTTTCGATAAAATTTCATATATAAAGCTTGATTTTTGAAGCCTTAACTTACCCTAAATTACTGGTTTTGTCAATAGCAAAAGTGTATAAAAAAACCGAGGCCGTAACCTCGGAAATTCACTATTTCATTAAAGAATGGACCACACCCTCTGCCCCACTAATCTTACCGAACTTTGAATAGTTTCGGTGAGCTGGGCATCGCTGACAACTCTGATGAACACGAATATCGCGATCGATCATCTTGCCATTAAAAGGATTGAAGCGCTTAATCTCCAACTCCTCCGTCCTCCAGTCATGCATGCATACAACTGACTTCAAATATCGAACTAATACGTGCATTGGCCGAAGCCTCCTCTTAGCTAGGTATCTCAGGGATGGAAAGGAGTCTATCAGCACGCAAAACACTTGTCAATATAAAAAAACCCGCATAAGCGGGTACTACTTTGCTGGGAATATCTGAACAGAACTTCCCTTAAACGGGTGCGGCATAACCGAAGGAAACACAGAATATCCTCCAATCGGAATCCCCATCGAAGATTGATTAGCGCCGTTATGCATAGTCACAAACGTAGATCGACAATTCGAACAATAATTCCGACCCGCACTACCAGCTCGCAAGTTCTCGCTAAAATCTCGACTAGCACACACAGGACATCCATATGCATGAGCATCCCCTGCCTTCACACACAATAAATCAGACACAAACCCTCCTAACGTTTCAAGAAATTCTTTCGTGATTCACCATGCTTGTGACGCCGACCAGATGCATGTTCAATAAACCGAGTTTCTACTCCAGCTTCAACGTTCACCGAACGTTCCTCACGCTCGCTACCGCGAACCTGCAACGAATGTATCTGCCCATCATTCCAATGATACCGACGCAAATATGATGTAACCTCCTTCTTCGATCCCACGTACTCAAGCAATACCGTTCTGAAAACTTTAAGCACGGCAAACAAATCATCATGGAGCAAACCGCGGTCAAACCAATAACGCGGAGACTTACCAACTACCTGACATGGATCATCCGCCTGTTCACGGCGAAAGATCGACATCACACGTCGTGATAATCCGCATCCCTCATACCATTGTGCTACTGACACCACTCTCTCCTATGTTTCAAAGAACTAAAGAATCTTAACTACTATAGCGATCAAACAGCCGCGTGTCAATCATGCGCTTGCACAACACAAAGCAAAAAAGATATAGTACTCATATGAAAAAGCACTACGACATTAAAGTCACAGGAAAAGTTCAGGGGGTGCTATTCCGACAAAAAACACGCGAAGCATGCGAAGCAGAAAACATCACCGGATTTGTCCGAAATGAAGCAGACGGAAGTGTGCATATCGAAGCAGAAGGAAACGAACTATCACTTCGACAGCTTGTTTCTTGGTGCTACGACGGACCCGACGGCGCAACCGTTGATCACGTTGAAGTCAAAGAAGGTGATCTTCAAAACTTCCAAAACTTCTTCATCAACTAAACAAAATAAAAAGAGATTAACAAATGATCTCTTTTTTGATATACTAATAAACTAAAATATTCCCAAGGAGGAATGTTCATAACATGCATGCATATGAAATACGCAGGATTGAATCCAAAGGCGTTTGGACTCGCAGGAGGATTACTGTGGGCAGCAGGCGCACTCATCATGGGGCTGTGGGCCGCGTCAGGCGGACCAGTCGCAGACTTAGTCACATGGATGGGCCAATTCTACAAAGGCTACGACGCAACAACAGGAGGAGCAGTCATGGGTGCAATCTGGGGGTTCCTCGACGCCGGAATCGGATGTTGGATCTTCGCATGGCTATACAACCGATTTAACTAAGCCTATGAACAAAAAACTATACATCCACTACACAAAGATCCTATTTGGTGCCGTTTTCCTCATGCACGGACTACGCATCATCAAAGACTGGAATCTCGCGATCAACGGCGCACCAGTCCCTATGTGGGTTTCATGGATCGCTGTTGCTCTTACAGGATATCTAGCATACTCAGCACACAATCTACGAAAGTAGACGAATACAAAACGAGTGATACAATGACTGTGCATGAGCACAGTTTTTGTTTCCAAACATACCACAACAACTCGTCATCCTGGAGGCGATAGCCGATAGGATCCAGATGCATATGGACAGCAAGGTATTCTCTACATATATAATGACGAACAAAAAAACGGAACAATCTATATTGGAATTACAAATGACATAAAACGAAGAGTCTGGGAGCATAAGCAAAAAATATCCGACGGATTCACAAAAAAATACAGTACTGATAAATTAGTCTACTTTGAAAATTATACCTCAGCAGAAGAAGCAATAAAAAGAGAAAAGACAATGAAGAACCTGGTGCGTCAAAAAAAATTGAAACTCATAGAAGAAAAAATCCAGATTGGGATGACCTCTGGAATACACTACTTTAAAACTGGATTCTATCGCTCGTACCTCGCTCCAGAATGACATGGTCACATATGACAAAAAAGAAATTGGAAGAACGCACTAAACGAGCAAAGATACTTATTCGCGAATTAAAAAAACTGCACCCAAAAGCGCAGATGGTTTTGAGTTACTCAAATAACTGGGAGCTTCTTGTAGCTGTATCACTTTCAGCTCAATGCACCGACGTCATGGTAAACAAAGTCACAGAAAAACTTTTCAAAAAATACACAACGCTCGACGACTATATTAAGGCCGATCCAAAAGAATTCGAGCAAGACATTTTCAGAACAGGATTCTACAAAAACAAAACAAAGAACACACTAGCAGCCGCCAAAATGGTTAGAGAAGAATTTGGAGGGAAGCTACCACACACACTCGCGGAGATGATTCGCATCCCCGGTGTCGCACGAAAAACAGCGAACGTAGTTTTAGGAAATGCGTTTGGTGTTGTCGAAGGGATCGCTGTCGACACGCACGTTAAAAGATTCGCACATAGATACAATCTCTCTGACGAAACTAGTCCAGTCAAAATCGAGCAAGATCTCATGAAAATCATCCCCAAAAAAGAATGGTTTCGATTCACGTACCTCGCCATCGACTACGGTCGCGCGCACTGCCCTGCGCGAAATCATGATCATAACAACTGTCCACTCATAAAAATTTTGATTTAAAAAAGGCCGCCCTGTTGGCGACCTTCATGGAGATTATGCTATCTCCACTGTATTCTAGATCCCATGACCGCCATCATAACGACGACGCTCGTGGATATTCTCGACCTCGCCCCTGCGATGACCACTGTCACCGGAATCATCCGCCGCATCATCGTCCGAAGGCGGAGTTGGCGCCGGCTCGTCCGACGGAATCGCGAAGTCCTCAGAAACGTCCTCGAACTTCTTCTGCATGTCACGCTCAAGCGTACCAGCAACCATCTTGTACATCTGATTACCGATTCGACGGAAGGGGTTATCGCAAACCCACCAAGCCACACTGAGCCACCAATACCCACCCCACGTCGCGAGACGAACCTTGTGTTGACGAGATTTGGGCGGATACGCCTTATACCGAGAGTTGAAATCGTTCGACTCGAGAAACTCGCGCCACTTCTTTCGAAGGTTGGCAGGAATTGTACCCGGCTCACCACCCAAAGAGTGACGCCGCCAAAACTGCGCGCTCAGCTTGAAATACTGCTCTTTCGCGTCATCACCAAACTCGTTCCACTTGAACCGCATCCAAAGCAAACCCGCAACAATATAGCCGATCGCAACTGCGATCGCTTGCCACCAATGCTCCTGCAGAAAATGAAACCCACCAAGACCAGTGAAGTACTCATGAAGCCCGAAAACTACAATCAGCAGCGGACCAGTAAACCGCGCCTTCTCATACGCGATACTCGCAACGAGAAGGCCGACGTAGCCAAACATGATGAGCCACGCCCAAGCGCCGACAACTCCGAACAGAAGAGCAAAAGCTTCCACAATTTACCTCCAAAGGTTGAAAATACCGTAATTGAACTGAGAACAATCTGTCACGAAATCAGCATCTTGTCAACCCTCAAACCACCCCTCAAACAAAAAACTCCCCATAGGGAGTGTATTACGCTGCAAATTTAGTAAGAATGAACGATTTAGCCTCCAATCCAGTCGAAAACCACTCATCTGCACCCCGAGCAAAAATGTGCCGATGATGACCCATATCATAGTTCACACCAAACGGTTGAGCCGGAGACGACGATGGAGAAAAATAAATCTGAGCGACAAACGCATCAGCAAAAGTAATATCCACGTACCAATTCGGCTCATTCAGAACATCCACACCCAACGGACCATCCGGCCTACACATCACGCGCTCATCATGATCACATAACGCATCCACCAATCTCGCAAGCAACTCCGGCATCTTTCCCATTCCCAACCTCCGCGCCCGCAGGCCATTCTCATCTTTCACGCGAGGACGAGGCTCAATGTTCAAATCGTACACCACAACCTCAACACAATCATTACATTCACCATCCCATTCACGCACATCAGCAATATATACAATCTCGCTGATAGCCAAAATTAGAATGTCATCGCAACAAACTTTCCAATCTCCGTACAATCCTTCCTCATCACCAGGATCAAGCATCAACTCCGTATCATCAGGAATAACAAGCGTGAATATCCACCCCTCGTTTGAATCTTCTCCGATCACATCAAGCTGATACGCACCCTGAGAAAACTGCTTCATGCTTACATGAGCAAAACGTCGCCCATCCGAAACATTACGACCGTTCGCGCGAATACGCTGTTCAGAAAAAATTGACCGTGCGCCCTCAAGCGTCTTACTCACATGATATACAATCAACGTGCGTCCTCCTTAATAATGTATACAATCTTATTTTCAAATCCAAAGAACGAATGCTTCATATCCGGAATAGTATACGAACGAAATTTTTTGAGCAAATCCGGCTGAAAATTAAAATCCTTCTCCCCCGCGATCATAACAAACATATCCCTCATATTAAAAACCTCCTCTACATCATCTTTTAAAATAAAATTCTTGAGTGTACGCGATGCAGAATGATATGAATGATTATAGTATCGCCAGTACGATGTAAAATATGCACGCTTAACGGAGAACCACATAAACGGCAGCAACAACCACTTATAAATCATCTTCGTTTTACACATCCACTTCGCATACCACTTCCCATCCAAATAATCACTATAAAATTTGTATGAACGAATACGTTTTTCTTGCTCCGTCATACTTTTGGCAAGCGGATAGTTAATCGCATACACGCGCCTCACTAATTTCGGATGTTTTTTAAAAAACTCTTTTGCTATCATCCCACCCATCGAATGTGTAATAAAAACTGATGGCTCTGTCACAATTTTTTCCAACTGAGAGACAAACGTACCAGCATCGTACGCAGCATCCGGCTTATCTGCCAATCCAAATCCAACCACATCATACGCAACGCTATTTTCAAAATATGGCAACAAATAAGCGAAGTTTTCCCTCGCTCCCAAAAACCCATGTATAAAAATTACCCGCGTTTTCTTCATACCAACATACCATCAGATTGAACAGACACCATTTCTTTGTATAAAGCAGAGCTCTTCAATAGTTCCGCATGCGTTCCTCGAGCTACAATGCGCCCCTTATCCATCACAAAAATTCTATCGCAATGCATGATCGTCGATAACCGATGGGCAATAATTACCGCAGTCTTTCCTGCAATCAAACGTTCAATGCCCGCCTGTACTTCACGCTCAGTTAAACTATCTAGCGCGCTCGTCGCCTCATCCAAAATAACAATATCGGGGTTCTTCAATAATGCCCGCGCAATCATAACGCGTTGTTTCTCTCCACCAGACAATCGAATACCACGCTCTCCAACTAATGTATTCATGCCTTTTTCCTGTCGCTTCACAAATCCTGAAAGCTGAGCTTCACGTACCGCCCGCTTCATCTCTGACTCAGACGCCTGCCTTCTTCCGTATCCTATATTAAATTTCAAACTCTCATGAAACAACATATTCTCCTGCCACACCATCGCAATATGTGAACGAAGCGCATCAAAGTCCCAATCCCACAACTCAACACCATCAAGTGAAATCGACCCTTTATCTGGATCATGAAAACGAGCAAGCAACAAAGCCAATGTAGATTTACCAGCTCCCGAAGGACCAACCAAGGCAATTTTCTCTCCCAATCCAATTTCAAACGAAATATTCTTGAGCGTTGATCTGTCGCCGTGATTAAAACTCACATTGTCTAACACATAATGACCTACCACATCTTTCTTTGCGAAAGTTCCAGCCGAATCTACAATGTGCTGTTTGGAATCCATAATGTCCTCCAAAATCTCATGTCTCGAAAAATCTTTCTGAAGGTCATGCATGCTCTCAGCCAAAATTCTAGCAGGATCCAAAATATATCGACTCAAAATTCGAAACATCAAAACCGTACCAACAGTTGCACGACCACCCACCACCAAAAAAGCACCAACACCAAATATCGCGAACAATGCAATCGACCGAATATCAACCGAATTAAAATACATCCACATATGGTTGATTCGATTCTGCAATGTAATCGATTTATCCATCGCTTTGCGCAATCGACCAGACTCGAACGACTCCGTCCCATATGATTTCATCGCATGCGAGTTCTGAAACACATCTCCCACAATCCCGAACGATCGAGACCACAATGTGTGACTTTTATCAGCGAGAGGTTTTGTCCATCGATACCCAGAAAAACTAATGAGTAGTTGTATCGGAATAATAGCCAACATCACAAGCGTGAGTTCCCAACTCACAAAAAAACCAAGAGTAACGATTATAAAAAATGACAAAAAACTCGGAGCCAAACGATTCAAGATTTTATAGTTTATCCCTATCCGCGACTCCATCCCCTTACTAAACGCATCAAGCAGATAACCACTCTTGTGCGTATTGAAAACACCAATGTCCTTATT
>CAZHXK010000027.1:0-16550 GCA_964536565.1 uncultured Gammaproteobacteria bacterium | reverse complement strand
AGCGACATGTTTGAGGCTGCGCGACAGATGTGGACACAAACATTCGCTCCGCATTACCCGAAGCAACATGTACATGTTTTTATAGAGGACATGCGTGCTGGTGAGGTTGCATACAACGAACAGAAGTTTGCAGAGGCCGTTAACCCTGTTGCGAAGTGGCATACCTGGGCGCTCACGAAAACGTATACGGCAGATGTGTCCGGCCCAGCACTCGCGTTTTTTGATATGGAGGAGCTTTTGAAAAAACTGAAACATGCATTGTTAGTATCGTCTCAAAGTGATACAATACAAAACTAATTCTTAACGTACATGTCTATGGAGGTAGGACTTTTTTTGACGAAAGTATGGGCGCTGTATTTTGTGCTCATCTCATTAGCTTTTCTTATTAACAAGAAAGGACTTAAGAAGTTAATGTCGATTGCGATGGATGATGGCTTCCTGATGATGTCAGGTGTTGTCTCGTTATTGATCGGTGTGTTGCATGTTGTTGCATACAATGTGTGGGAACCAGACGTGCGCGGTTTGATTACGCTGTTTGGTTGGATGGCGCTTGCTAAGGGTATATCTCGTTTAGCATGGCCAGAGCATTCCAAAAAGATGATCAAGTCGATGTCTAAGGGCGGTAGTATGCAGGTGTGGTTGGTTGTGGCGCTCGCGATAGGATTGTACCTCGGATACATCGCCTGGTTCTAAATGTAGTTGAAATAAAAAAATCCCGGTCTGTGCCGGGGTTTTTGATTACTGTACTTTTGCGTTGTGAATGAACAGGGCCGTACCGTATCTATTTTTTATTTCTTTGTCAACACAAAATCTTCCAGCGAGGCACATATACGTGGCATACTATGCATACATACTTATTTGTCCATGTTTATGCGTATACTTACATCAACGTTTTATCGTACTGCGATACTGTTTTTAATGTGTCTCATGCTTAGCCTTCTTCATGCAAGCGTATCCCGTGCAGCCACAGATGAACACCTCCTCATTAAAACAGCGGATCACCCAGCCGTATACTATGTCGCTGATGATTCCAAACGTTACGTATTCCCGAGCGAAAAAGTATTTAATACATGGAAAGACACACTTGGCGATATTACCGTCGTCAGTCCGACCGAGCTTGCCTCATACAAAATTGGTGGGAATGCCGTCTATCGCCCTGGAAGTCGTCTTGTGAAAATCCAATCTGATCCAACAGTATATTTCGTTGGTCATTATGGCACACTGTATCCAATCGCAGATGAGGCATCTGCGCGATATTATTATGGCGATGACTGGGCAAAGCAGGTTGATGATATTTCAGATGGCTTTTTTGTGAACTACAATACCAGCAATGCGTCCCTTGCAGCACATGAATCGTTTGGTCCAACGTACAGAAATGATGTCCTGACTGCCAATACCAGCCTCAACTCCCTCATTCAAGCTAAGGCTGCTTTTGCTGAATTAGAAAATACCCCTTCCATACCAATACCAGTTACCACAGAACCTTCAGAAGATCCTACCCCGCAGATTGATGTCTCTGGATTTACTGGCACATTCGATGGTGATTCATTTACTGCAGGTCAAGTTGCTGCCCGCGTGACATTTAATTGGTCATATTCAGGTGATGCATTTTCAGGATCTTTACAGACACTTGGCACGGCAGACACATACGATGGCACATCATACATGAATGATTATGAAAGTGATGGTTCAGGTTCTATGTTCCTATCCGTTCCAGTTGATACCTCTGGTGATAAAACACTAACCGTCAATCTGCTTGACGAAAATGATGAGATCCTAAAAACATTCACACACACCGTCACTGTTGCTTTGGACATGTCCGGCTTCATTGGATCGTTTGATGATACTGATGAGTTTTCAGTCACCGTTCCGTCTCATAAAGCGCGTATTGCGTTTACATGGTCCTACGCAGGAGAAATATTCTCTGGATCATTAATCAGCGAGGGTTCGTTCGCCACCAGTAACGAGATCTATCTTATGCGCGATATCGGTCGTCTTGTCACAGAAGGCACACGTTATTATTTCGTAGACACCACCTTCCCAGGTGATAAGATAGCCACGATTCATGTTCTGGATGAGGATCAAAATATACTTAAGACATTCACCAAGATCATCACAGTAACGCCTCAATAATGACCTTAGGCTCGCTCATAAAAATCGCACCGATGGTGCGATTTTTAGTTATAATTTTTTTGTAAGAACCACAACTGTCTCAACATGAGGCGTATGCGGGAACATGTCGAACGTTTTGATTGAGGTGAGATTGTAGTGTTCGAGGAATGATGGGAGCTCGTGAACTAACCGGGCTGGTCCGCATGATACATAGATGATTTCGCGCGGTTCGATTTCAATCAGTTTTCTGATGACCCTTGGATGCAATCCTGCGCGCGGTGGATCAACAATGATGGTGTCGTATTGTCCTTTTTGTAATTCTTTTGCATGAAGCTTTGCATCGACCGCATGGAATACCGCATTCTCAATATTGTTTTCTGATGCGTTTTTGTGAGCCATTTCGATCGATGCTGGATCAAGCTCCACTCCGACGACATTCATTCCTGCTTTTGCGAGCGAGAGTGTGAAGAAACCAGAACCACAATACAAGTCCAGTACCATTTCCTTTGTATCAACCAATCCAACCACATACTCCTGCAATTTCGCTGCCGCCTTCGTATTCGTTTGAAAAAACGAGAATGGTGAAATGAAATACGTTATCCCGTTCACCTCTTCTTTTAACAATTCATTTCCGTGCAACAAATTCATCTTACTTCCGTACGAAATATCAGTGACTGTAGAATTAATACCGTGATAGATAGTAGTTGCGAGCGGTTTCAGCTTCTCAACCAGATCTTTAAACGCTTTTTCTAAGTCTACATCATCAGCGTTGTCCTCTACATGCGTGACAATAATAACCATTCGCTCATCTGTATTTTTTCCTTCTCGAATGACGAGATAGCGCGCATATCCTTGATGCTTCACCATGTCCCAACCAGGTAGCTTCCACTTTCGTACCCATGCACGCACAATATCCATGATTTCATGAGATGTCTCTGACTGAAGAAAACAAATCTCCAAATTCAACACATCCATCCATTTTCCCATCGGCTTCAAACCGATTTCCTGATTTTTGCCAATCGGAAAATCCATTCTATTTCGATAGTAAAAAATATCCGGAGATGGCTCTGGAAGTGGTATCTCAATTTCGATCTCTGCGTCAGTAAACAATTTTTGAAGAAATTTCTGTTTTACTTCTCGTTGATGTTCATAATCAACATCTTGCATAAAACAACCCCCACACTTACCAAAGTACGGACAACGTGGTTCTATTTTGGGTTTTTCATCTGCAATCTCCCTAATGATTTTTCGTTGAAGTTTCTTTCTCATAGTGCAACCAACCTATCATGCCACCCCCATCCTGTAAATCCTCACAAATAAAAAAGAGCCCGTAGGCTCAAGCTTTGACTGTTTTTTTGTCTTTTCTTCGTTTGTTCATAGCTAACACTGCGATAGTAAACCAAGCGACCTCCAGCGCAACCACCGACCACGTTCCGTTCATGAACACAGGAATGCCGATACCGATAGCTCCGAACGCGTTCATAAGGTGAAACAAATACCCTGTCCCTTCTATCCGTCCTCTCGAGACGAGAAAGAATGCAGTGAGACAAAGTAATGTTCCCGTCCAACCGATAATACTGATGATCATTCCGTTTCTTCTTCTGTCTCCGCTGGTTGCTCACGTGTTACGAGATGCGAGAGATAACACGCAGTCGCGATCGTTGATCTTCGGTCCATCTCCATAGAACTTCCAGCCTCTCCAGCTGCTCTCAGAAACTCATCGCACTTCGTGATTCCGTATGGCGCGGCATTGTCGTGCGTCTTTCTTTCGGTCGACTCTGTCTTAGCTGAGTTTTCCGCATTCAGCACAACTGCAAACACCGCAATAATCGCAACGGCTCCAATCCCAATCCACAGCATTGACTTGTCTTTTCTTGGTGAGCCCGTTGGCCTGTCTTTTGCTGCTCCACTATCCACGAACCACTCCTCCTGTTCAGGCTCTTGTTTTTCTTCATCCGACATCTCTTAGCTACCTCCTGATATAAAAATTTTTATATCGATATTATCTGTCTCTGATGGACACTCATCCTTATGCTTAAGAACTGTTGATACGATACCACTATACGCTGTATGTGTCAATAGTTTGATTGTAACAAAAAAGCGAGCCAGGAGGCTCGCCAATAGCGCTATACGCTGGGAAATGTGATTGCTTTTACTTCGATATCCACGTACTTCTCAGGATTCTCCGCAACCGCAACCTTCAGATCAGCAACGGATTTCTGTGTGATGATCGTTTCGCTTCTTGCGTTTTCTCCGCCCTGCCAATCACGTGATGAAGGACCAAACGCCTCACCGTACTGAATCACCGCAGTATCCGGAAGAAAATTCAAATCAATCGTAACATTCGCCATGTAGCACCTCTTGTATTTAATCAAAGAACGATGAGAGCATGCCATCATTTTTGTATCTTGTCAACCTTCAATACCTTCTTAAGATACTTTCCAGTGTAACTCCCCGCCTTTTTGGAGACATCCTCAGGTGTTCCAACAGCAACTACTTCACCACCTCGATCTCCACCTTCAGGGCCGAGATCAATCACCCAATCAGCGCATTTAATAATTTCCATGTTGTGCTCGATAACAAGAACTGTGTTTCCACGCTCAACGAGCTTCTGAAGTACGTCTATTAATTTACGCACGTCATCATAGTGCAACCCCACCGAAGGCTCATCTAAGATAAAGAGTGTCTTTCGTGTATCACGTTTCGAGAGATACGTTGCAAGCTTGACGCGTTGCGCTTCCCCACCAGAAAGCGTTCGAGCAGATTGCCCAAGTTGCAAGTATCCCAACCCCACCTCATTCAGCACTTTCATTTTATCTGCGATCGCAGGTACATCTGTAAAAAACACAGCAGCTTCTTCAATAGTCATTTCCAATACATCAGCAATAGATTTTCCATTGTACTTCACCGCAAGCGTTTCATGATCGAACCGCTTCCCCTTACAGACGTCACAATTAACATATACCGTTGGAAGGAAATGCATTTCGATCGAAAGAAATCCGTTCCCTTGGCAGTTATCACATCGTCCTCCGCCACGATCACGTTTTACGTTGAATGAGAATCGCCCCGGCTTCCAACCGCGCGTTCGCGAGTCTGCCGTCATCGCAAACATGTCTCTGATATGCGTGAAGGCTCCTGTATATGTAACCGGATTTGAACGCGGAGTTCGTCCAATTGCAGACTGAGATACACGCGCGATCTTATCAATATATTCTGTTCCAAGAACCGCTTTTGCATCCCCCACTTTCTTGTTGAGATGACGAAGCCGATTCAGTATTGTTCTGTGTAATGTCTGATTTACGAGCGTTGATTTTCCTGAACCCGAAACTCCCGTCACACACACCAGACGTCTGAGTGGAATCTCCACATCTATATTTTTCAGATTATTCGCCGTCGCACCAATAATCTTAATGACATCCAAATTTTTATATCTTCGTCGCTCAGGAATAGGAATTGATTTGTTTCCCTGAAGATAGTCGAGCGTCAGTGATTTTTCTTTGTTCTTTGATGCGAGCAGTTTTTTTGTTTCGCCCGCGACTACTACCTCACCACCGTGCTTTCCTGCTGCTGGTCCAATATCCGCGAGGTAATCTGATGCGTTAATTGTCGCTTCGTCATGTTCTACGACAATAATAGTGTTTCCTAAATCGCGAAGCTCTAGAAGTGTTTTGATGAGTTTTTCGTTATCGCGTTGATGCAGCCCGATCGTTGGTTCATCCAGAACGTATAATGTTCCCGTGAGCTTAGATCCGATCTGGGAAGCTAATCGAATTCGCTGAGCTTCTCCACCTGAAAGTGTTCCTGCACGTCGATTCAGTGTGAGGTAATGCAACCCAACATCCAACATGAAGGACGTTCTGTCTACGATTTCGCGCAACACATTCTTTGCAATCTCATATTCTGTTTCTGAAAGTTCACTCTTCGATTTCTTTTTAGCATTCTCCGATGGAAGAAGATCCATGAAATACGTGAGCGCATGCTCAACCGAAAGTGATGTCACATCAACAATACTCTTCCCTGCAATTCGTACCGCCAATCCCTCGGGTCGAAGTCGCGCACCCTTACACTCGGGGCATTCCTGCTCTGAGAATAACTCCTCTGTTCCGAGCCCGCTACAATATTCGCAATAGCCATACGGAGAATTGAAACTAAATAGGCGAGGTTCAATTTCTGGAAACGAAAATCCATCATCTGGACATGAAAACTGCGCTGAGAAAAGAGCTTCCTCACCATCAGGGTATTGAACAATTAATGTGTCCTGTCCATATGTAAGCGCGAGTTCGAGTGCTTCAGCCAATCTTTGGCGATCCGCATCTAACCCCTTCCCCAAAATCTTTGCGGATATCTCGTCGATCACCACCTCGATCGTATGTTTCTTATGACGAGACAGTTTGATTTGATCTTTAAGTGATTGCTGTTTTCCGTCGACTCGAACCTTCATGAATCCAGATGTATACAGATCGTTCATCAACTGAAAGTACTCTCCTTTTCGACCGCGCACGACTGGAGCGTAAATACGAATCAACTTCCCTTCTTTTTTCTCCTTCCCAACTTTTTTCATGATGAGACCAATCATCTCATCAACTGATAATTTTGAAATAGGCTTGTCGCACGTCACACAATGAGGCTGTCCAACGCGCGCATACAGCACACGAAGATAGTCATAGATTTCGGTGATCGTGGCAACAATAGACCGGGGGTTTGCAGAATGAGCTTTCTGATCAATCGAAATAGCTGGAGATAGACCAGTAATCTCATCTACATCTGGCTTAGACATCTGCCCTAAAAACTGTCGAGCATATGCAGAAAGACTCTCGACATAGCGTCGCTGACCTTCAGCGAAGATAGTATCAAAAGCGAGAGAGGATTTCCCTGAACCGGATAACCCCGTAAACACAGTCATTTTATTTCGAGGTAACTCGAGATTCACATCCTTCAGGTTGTGCTCCCGTGCTCCTTTAATGACAATTTTGTCTTCCATACTGATCACTGTCATCCTGAGCGTTTTAGTCGAAGGATCTCGCCTTAACCAAGCAAGTTCTTCATCTCAGGATTCGATTGTTTAATAAGCTTCTCTTTTTTTATTCTTGTCCATTTTTTTAACTGTTTCTCTCTGGCGATGGCGTCTTTCGTATCTGCATAATCTTCAAAATATACAAGCTCATCGGTATTATACTTTTCTGTAAACGAGTTCTTTTTGCTTTTGAGTGCATGTTCGAGTAATCTTTTCTCTAAGCATCCTGTTACACCGATATATAGTACTGTTCGGCGGGAATTACTAAGGATGTACACGTAATATATTTTCATACCTTTAGCTATGGCCGACGGGATCTTTCGACTCCGCTAGCGCTTTGCTCAAGATGACAGTTGATGTATGAATCTGAGTCCAATAACCCTCGATATCCTCGCCACCGAAAAGATCATTTTGGTAGCCACTATGATAGTGGTTTTCTTCTTGATTGTGAAGCGCACTCGGAAACCTCTGTATTTCAGTGCGGTTTTAGCAGTAAGCCTTGCTACCTTTAGCCTTGTACTGCTCACTCCCCAATCTACGATGTTTTGGGGAAATAACGGCGACGAGCTGTATATCGGCTCATTCATGACGCAGGTTGTGAATGGTGATTTCGGTTCTGATTTCTACTATTCAAACCTACCTGCGTTTTATCCACCGCTCTACTTTTGGGTTGTCGGGTTTATTGCACAGCCGTTTGCAAGCAATGGTTTGGCTGCATACAAGATCGGCGTCGTCCTCAGCTCACTCGTCTTATTTCTCGGTACATTTCTTTGGTTCAAACTTCATGACAAAAAATCACGAGACGCACTTCTTAATCCATGGCTCTATCTTTTAATCCCCCTTTCCTTTCTCACACTACTTCCATTCGATGAATTTATCCTCAAGCCACACGAAGCACTATCTGCATTATTAAGCGTGATACTCGTCGGCGCGATCGGCGTTCAGTTTCAGAAAGAACGTTGGCGTATCTACCATGTCGTACTCTACAGCATCTCCGGTGCCGCCATCCTGATGACATACTATTTTTGGGGAGTGCTTATTGCACCAACCCTTCTCATGCTCATATACCTTTCTCGGAATAAACTCCACAACAGTATACATCTGCTTCAGCTCGGAGCACTCATATTACTACTTGCATCTCCTTACATCATCCCCTTGTTTCAATCAATCCAAACCCATGGCATCGATTTGGCGCAAGGTACTTATTTTAGCATACATGACGTCCTAACGTTTACTCCATGGACAGACGGCGGGTTGCGAGCGCTGTTTTCTTTTGCAGGTCTTGCTGGTTTGATTGTTGCTCGCAAAAATCGATTCTTCTTATCCGTTCTTATTTTATACGTAGTTTCATATCTGTACCAAACACTTGGCTTAATGCAGTTTCTACAGGACGCATCTCCCCTACTTCCATCCAAACCATTTCTATATCTCGGTCGTGCCTGCCTTGCTGTTGGATTGGGTTATGTAGTACTAGAATCCTATTACTACATCTCGCATCGTTTCGGTCGCTCAGCTCAGTTTTCTGGCATTGCACTCGGCATCGTTCTCATCACATCACTCTCTCCTTATGTTGATCTCATTGATAACCCAGGTATGATCGATCGCATCAACCAAAACACACTCGTTCCAAAGGAGTTTATTTTGGCTGAGGAGATTAAAACACACGTTCCTGATTATACTGATCGCATATGGCTTGCTCCGACGCGCCCTGAAATCAACACATATCTTCCACTGAACTATTATATCGCACACAACGAACATTACTCTCATTTTGCGGCTGGCTTTTCTGATCGGTTGGAGACAATTGAAATGATGGCCTCAAGCACCACAGCTGGAGAATTTTTTGAAATAGCTCAGGCAGTTGAACCTCCCATTGATTCCCTACTTTTATTTTATGATGAAGAGAGGGATGTGTACCCACTAAACTTCTGGATCGATGATTATCCTAATGGTGGTACCTCTTATACGATTGATCTGAACCCTGAACTGATCGACGAAACTCATTGGAATACGCTATATGACGAATGGAATTGGCGCATTCTGACTATTGACAAGCTCGGCGATTAGTGATATATTCGGCGTGTTCATTTCCACATCACCTTTGCAGCACTGAGGACAACAATGTTTGACAGACTAAGACGATTTGTCACTAACATCGTGGACGATGTAGTCGATACACCTGAAGAAGTAGGACAGCACGGAGTTGTAGCCGCGTACATCACCAATGCAGTAGCAAAGCGCTACGATGAAGTCTTGGCGCATGCAGAGGCAATACCTCGAGAGCAACGTCGGGAAGCCCGACGTCATGTCCTAACTTTTTTTCAGGAACAATTTCCGAAAAAGTACGCGGATCGAAGGCACTTGGATGCGCTTGCGATCCCCCACCCCAGTACTCATGATGCCAACCATTATGGCAAACCGCATAGACTCACGGAGCTCTATAAGGCATCCAGTCTGAAACGAGCAACCATCGAGAATAAAATGCTCATGGAGGCGTATTTCTTCCCTGTCATGCTGGTTGTTCAGCTGATCGAACTCGGCATTCCAGTCGATTTTCGCGCGAATTTCTGCGAGGTCGGTGCCCTAAATGACATGCTTCAGCAAGGATGGGAAGCACGCTGCGTTGTCGCTGTCGATTTCCGCGATTTCGAGCGATTTGGCTTGCGGAACTAATCACACCCATCACCGCCCCCGATAATTCGGGGTTTTTTTATTACGCATACCGGCCCAAGGGTTGACAAAGTCCCAAAATCATGGTACTATTTCACGTTCTTTCACCAAGGAGATTGTGATGAATATGCAGACGACACCGACCTATCCTGATCACGAGAGTACCGTAATCCGAAGCCCTCACGAGCATGGCATCGCCGTTGCTGAGCGAAAACAGCTTACTCGAATGATGCTTGGTATTGCAGTCCATGAGGGCTACACAGACATCGAACGCGAGTTCGGTCGTATTCCGAAACGTGTAGTAAATCGAGCACTTGCTCACGCACGTGAGTATCTCGCAACGGTGCTGCCAGAACGAATTCTGCGACACCGCATGTACATCAAAAACAACACCGATGCGCCGCCCCCAAGCTCATTTTTGATTCGTGACTACAACAAACAAGGTCTTGTTCGTAGCCACTACAAAATTCTTTCGAGTGATTTCTGTGTCTATACCTATGTACATGATCGATCGAAACGACGACTCAAGCTTCCCTCAGAGTACGTCCCCGCTGCAATCGCATTCCTCCTTATGGAGATTGGTGTCCCCGTACACCTTCTCACGCCAGCAGAGGATCCCGTCAAAATGAAGGGCAGAGGTGTCATCGACATTGGTGTTCCGTTCGCTCGCACCGTGATCGCAAACTTGGGCGATCTCGAGCGTATTGGCCTTAACAGATAACATCTCACTACGCTCCATTACCCCGACATGTTCGGGATTTTATTTTTTCTTACTTTTCTTTGTTCGAAGTTGTTTTGAAATTTCTTTAATCTCATCGCGTAAAATTGCAGCCAGTTCAAACTCGAGATTCGAAGCTGCCTCTTTCATGTCCTTTGTTTTTTGTTTGATGAGTTTTTCTGGATCCAATCCGTATGATGGCGCCAACTCTAACTGCATGATCTTTTGAATCACACTCTGTTTTTTAGCTTTCTTTTCCTTATCTTCATCCGACGTTAATCCAAACTCTGACTCAATTGATTTGATGCTCTTCTTCACTGTCTTCGGTGTAATCTTGTGCTTCTTATTATATGCGAGTTGAATTTCACGACGACGCTCTGTTTCATCCACCGCCCGCTTAATAGACCCCGTAACATTGTCTGCATACAACACAACCTGCCCATCAACATTCCGAGCCGCTCGTCCCATCGTTTGAATAATAGCTGTTTCGGATCGAAGGAATCCTTCTTTATCTGCATCCAAAATTGCCACAAGCGTAACCTCTGGCAAATCCAATCCCTCTCTCAATAAATTCACACCCACAAGCACATCATATTCTCCTCTTCTAAAATCTTCCAAAATCTTGAGTCGATCAATCGTCTTCACGTCAGAATGCATATACACCGCAGCTGCCTTTCCATCTGACTGTACATCTTCATTAATGAAACCCGTTAAATCCTCTGCCATCTTTTTTGTAAGTGTCGTAACGAGTACACGCTCTTTTTTGGCGATTCTTCCCTTCACGCGCTCGAGCAAGTCATCAATCTGCCCCGCCTCATCTTTCGTCGGCGTCACTGGTTTCATGATCACTTCAGGGTCAACAAGTCCTGTGGGACGCACAATCATCTCAACAGGCTTGTCGCCATGTTCTTTTTCATACACGGACGGCGTCGCAGATGTAAAAATTGTTTGCTTCACGCGCCCTTCGTATTCATCAAACTGTAGTGGTCGATTATCAATTGCTGATGGTAGACGGAAGCCATAATCAACAAGCTGCACCTTCCGCGCACGATCTCCAGCATACATGCCGCGGATCTGAGGAATGGTTACATGCGACTCATCGATGATAGTCAGAAAATCGTCTGGGAAATAATCGATGAGTGTCGTTGGTGCTTCTCCCGGCCGACGACCATCAAAATGACGTGAGTAATTTTCAATACCATGACAGAACCCCACATTCTTCATCATCTCTAAATCCATTTTTGTTCTTCGCTCAATTCGTTCTGATTCCAGAACCTTTCCTTCTTTTTCATAAAACTTCAGGCGTTCGTTCATTTCTTTTCGAATCGTTTTAATTGCCCTCTCACGAGAAACATCATCCGTAACGTAATGCGTTGATGGAAATATAATAATACTTTTTCGCTCCTCTTGTGTTTCATGTTTGATCGTATCAGTAACCTCCAACAATCCGATCTTCTGACCATCGAGTGTGATTCGAACTAAAAACTCCTGATGCACAGGATGTACTTCAATCATGTCACCGCGCACTCGGAATTGTCCACGTAAGACATCAGCATTAGTACGGATAAATCGCATCTCAACCAAATGACGCATAATATCGCCACGTGTGATAGTTTGACCTACCGTCAGCTTCATTGATCCCTTCAAGTATTCTTCAGGCGCACCAATAGAAAAAATACATGAAACTGACGCAACAATAATCACATCGCGCCGAGACAGTAATGATTGTGTTGCGCTATGTCGAAGTCGATCAATCTCATCGTTCACCTGCGCTTCTTTATCGATATACGTGTCAGATGCTGAAACGTAGGCTTCTGGCTGATAGTAGTCGTAATATGAAACAAAATACTCAACTGCGTTGTTTGGAAAAAATTCACGAAGCTCTGAACAGAGCTGTGCTGCAAGTGTTTTGTTGTGTGCAATAACGAGCGTTGGCTTTTGCGTCTGCTCGATGACGTTTGCCATCACATATGTTTTACCTGAACCCGTCACTCCTAATAGCGTTTGAAATTCTTCTCCTTTTTTCACACCCTTAACAAGCGCATCAATTGCTTGCGGCTGATCTCCTGAGGGTTTGTATTCTGATTCAATCTTGAATTTCATAGATTTTGTGAACGTGTCATCCCGGCGTAGGCTAGGATGACAGAGCCATCATAACATTGCAATCGGAGGTACTCAACCCTTGACAATACTCCTATTTCCTGATACTTTGATGCCTGTAGTTTAATCAAAGAGGTTGTCATGTACGTATTCACAGCTATCGCATTTTTACTCGGTCTTTCCATCCCAGCCTATCTCACCGTAACAATTGGGATTGCAGGTATTTCGACTCATGCAGCAGTCTGGGGCATCCTCATGATCCTCTCGCTGATCGCACTGAGCGCAACCAAGAACATGAGAGGAGACAGAGGCACGATCCTTAGTTTTCTCATGCTCACCTGTGTCGTCTCAACAATATCCCTCGTCATCCTCTCCGCACTCCCCCTCCTGACACACACCTAAAGCAGACAAGCGAGGTTTCTCTTGAACATGAAAATTTCGCTCGCGATATCACTCGCATGTGGATTTATCTTGCCTGGTATCATGCTCGCAATTCTAGGAGCAGCTGCAGCAGCCACATACGTGATGTTGTGGATTATATGCGGTATCAGCAGCATCATGATGATCCATGCCCTGAACCATGCGCCCGACCTCGATGAGAACAAGGTGCGTTTTCAACTCGGCCTGCTTTCATTCGTCATCAGCAACACCATCTTGGTTGTTGCAGCAACGTACTACAATTTAACGCACTAGCATGCAGCAGTTCCCATACCTATTTGGTATGGGTTTTTTCATCAGGAGAAGACTGTTTGCATGTCTGTTCCCATCTGTCGCGCGGCCTGCTGTGATAGCTCCTGAGTCACCAAACTTCGCATGTGTAATAAATACTCCGTGGTTCCCTGCAATATTTCTTTTGGCGGGATGTGTGGGATTTCGTGGAATGTCAAAACTTCCAACTCATTAGGTTGGATGATGTTTTCGCTTGGTCTGTCCATGTTCCGCATACATGTATTATAGCATTGTTTGTGATTTTTTTGAATCAAAAACCACCCAATCTTGGGTGGTTGCGACATGCGTTAATTCAGAATGCTTTGACGACGCGTGATCAGCATCAATTGATTCACCTTCGAGACGAAGTGCGCTCCAGCCTTATCTTCCTCCTCCCGATGCATGCCGTCAAATGCTTCTGCAGAAAGGTACCGAGGATCTGATTCAGCAACACCGATAGAGTTGCCGTCAGCATCAGTAGCCAACACCGCAGCCCTCCATCGTTCGAACTGGTCAGCATCTTTCGCACGACAGATAGCCCAATTTGAGTTGTAAGTCCATGTGCCATCTCCCCACTGAACAGAATCGAGTTGACGTGATGCTTGCAGCTGCATCTGAGCCGTCATCTCATCGACAACACGCACATCCTTGATCTCTTCGTACAACTCGCGAAGAGCAGCTTCACGATGACTCTCACCCTCGCCGATACCTCCGCCGAACGTGCAGAACTTGAAGTTGCACTTTTCGTTTGGATGTTTGCCGTCCTTCTGTTGCAGGAGGAAACCGGAGTTGTCATGCGCAACCACCACAATGTTGATGCAGTTATCGCGTTGGTCGTTCAGACCAAACACCTTCATCCGTGCCCATGCAGCAAGTGTCTCAATGCGAGTCGTAGGCAGCACCACCTGGTTCTCACGAAGTCGCGGACCACCCGGCATTCCCCTATCCACATGCAGCACGGACGTGCCTTCACCGCGATGGATGCCAGTTAGGTAATATGTGCTATTGAAAGAATCGTTTCCTGGACGCACCCCTGGAACCCCCGCATGGTGAGCGCCACCCTCATTCACATAGCCTTCACTCAGCAGTCGTCTCACCCACACATCATGCCCTTCTTTCGCCCATGCATCTTTGTGCCCATCGTTGATTGGAATGCGAAGATTCGCGAGACTCTGGTTTGCATAATCGAAGTCGCTCAAAGCAATTCTTCCCTAGGGGCTTTCCCCTGTAGTTAATAAAGAACGAGTGGACGTTACCACTCGTTCTCTAAGCTGTCAAGAGTTTCTACATCCTATTGCAACTCCGCAACATCCCCTCTTTTAGGTACTTTTACATCACATCCCAACTCTTCTCTGAGCTTTTCTGCTAAGCACTCAGCGGCTTCTGGATCACCATGTGTGAGGTAGATATGCTTAGGTTTTGTTTGAGCTTTCCTCACCCAATCAATAAGCATGTCCTGATCGGCATGAGCGGAATACGATCCAATTTGTGTCACCTTACATTTGATATCGATGCGCTCTCCATAAATAGTTACCGATGTTGCACCTGATTGAATTTTTCTTCCGAGCGTTCCTTCTGCCTGATACGACACAATCAGTAACGTAGATTTAGGGTCTTTAAGATAGCGCTTCAAGTGATGCATGATTCTGCCACCTGCCATCATCCCTGAGCCCGCGATAATCACCTTCGGATTTGGAACATTATTAATCGCTTTTGATTCTTCTGTTTGTAATGTCATCTTGAGTCCAGAAAAATCGAATAGCGCGTCCTCTGCGCCAACTTTCGCCCGTGCTTCTTTGTCCATGACATGCGTTGACTTGGTGTACACATTTGTTGCTCGGATGGCCATTGGCGAATCGAGAAAGATCGGAACTTTTGGCACACACTTACATTCATCAATAAGATAATTGAGTTCGTATAAAATCTCCTGCGTTCGCTCCAAGGACAATGCTGGAATCATCAGCACACCACCACGCTCTACTGTATCAACCAAGACCTCCTTCAGCTTCTCAGCTCGATCTGTTCCCGGCCCATGAGTTCTATCTCCATATGTCGATTCCATAACAAGTACGTCTGACCCAGGATAAACTTCCTTCTCTTTAATAATAGGAACATCAACATTCCCTAAATCTCCAGAGAATACATAAGAGAAGCCATCGTAGACGAGCTCAACCCATGCGGATCCCAAAATATGACCCGCATCATGAAACGTAATTTCGATATTGTCTGCGAGTTGAATTTTCTCTCCATACTTTACTCCCTTCAGATGTTCCTCCGCTCGTTTTACATCAACCTCAGTGTATAGTCGCTCATCTCCGGTTTTTTTGAAATCATAGCTCATGATCTTTGCAGCATCGTGCCACACAATTGGTACGAGCTTTGCTGACACATCTGTTGTATACACGGGCCCACGATATCCCTCATGAACCAACTTCGGAATTCGTCCATTATGATCTACATGTGCGTGCGTAATGATAACCGCATCAATTTCAGTCGGATCAAATTCGAATGGTTCCATGTTTTTACGATCTGCAAACCTCGAACCCTGAAACATCCCACAATCCACAATGATTTTTTTGTCCCCCAACTCAAGTAAATAGCATGAGCCCGTTACTTCACCTGCGGCTCCTAGAAAGTGTAGTTTCATACAGAAAAACGTTAATAAGTCTTGTCTTGCATCATATCATGAATAGGCGTAAGCTGGCGACAGCTCATTTTTCCTCACCCGATTCCCTGGAGGACATGATGCCTGACGATAGCACTGAGGAGCTCAAGAAGCCTCCCGATACTTGTAGAGAAGCAGTTTCCGAAGAAGACGATAAATTTGTCGTCACCGAAAAGGGACCCGAAAAAGTTATTCGCGAACATTGTGAAAAAATGAAAAAGTCGTGGCCACTTGACCATTTCGAGATTTGCATTTCTCAAATCGAGGATTCGGACACCTGGCAACTTCGCGTCAAGCATCGTTAACCGATTTACGAGTGCCTCTACGTGGGCACTTTTTTCTTTATTTTTTATGACTGTTATGATACACTCCTTGATATGACTCGCGTGCATGCGCAAGAGCAAACCGATGTTCAAGAGCCGATTTTATCGGAAAAAAGATCCTGTCTGAAAGGCGGGTGTTTTTCGTCTTGCGGCTGTCTCTTCATGGTCGGAATTCTGCTTCTGCTCGTGCTTCGTATTTCGTGGGGACCTCGAACCGTCAACCTTTCTGTTCTACCTGAC
>CAZHXK010000026.1:0-16649 GCA_964536565.1 uncultured Gammaproteobacteria bacterium | reverse complement strand
AGCAACCGAGCTCACACGTCGCATACACGCACTGAACCCGGAACCAGGGACATACTGCATGATCAATGGTAAGCGACTCAAGATCAAAAATGTCCGTAACATCGGACGCGAAGGAAAACCTGGTGATTATTTCTCGCACGACGGATATCTTGCCGTACAAACCAGGGAAGACGCGCTAGTGTTAGACGAAGTCCAACCGGAAGGAAAGAAATGGATGAGCGGCGACGAATATCTGAGAGGATATGGACTTCCTAAATAAAAAAAGGCTGCAAAGCCATTTTTTTTATTTGGAAACTTGCAGCTTCTCGTAAAAACCATACTGTATCAGACCCTGCTGAATTAGATATATGAACATAAGACAGCCTATACCCAAAGGATGATTAATATATGGAGTGAAGACATTAATCACAACAAAAGCAATCAATACACTAATCAATCCTTGCTGGATCTGTAAACCATCCCGGCTCAACCGTATACGTACTATCAACGATGCGAGACGATAAATAAACCACGTATACAAAATAACACCGACAACTCCAACTTTCGTCCACAGGTCAAGCCACCCCCACTCAAACGCAAATCGATCCTCTGAAATAGACGCGTCATGAGGATTACTAATCGTGAGCGTCTTCCCAAAACCATGACCAAAGACAGGCTGTTCCGTTATGGAGCCAAGTAGGATTGGTAGCTGCTCCCAGCGACTAGCAGCAGCAACTTCCGTATCAACCGCCTGAACACGCGAAACAAACAACGAATGCAATGGAGCTCGAGTATTCTCACCATAAGGAAGTCCATACAACAAGCTCAAGAGAACGTATCCAGCAACAAGAGAAACCGATCCAGCCTGCAACACATACTTCGCAATAGCGAATCTCTTCTTAACAAGCAACCACACGATCAACATCAAGCCTGCACAGCCGACTCCCAACCACATACTCCGCGACAAACTCAACAATAGAACAGAACTACAACCAACCAGCAAAGCAAAGAGTACGGACGGCTTAATGTGACGTCTCATAGAAAGCGGTATCGCCAGCAACACAATGAATGCGAGCGCTACGTATATATGTGACTGCAAAAAAACACGTACCAATCCCCCGCCGTACGGAGTAATCTCAGCTATCCTCATATCTCGTAACCACTGATACTGCCACAGATCGAAAAACGGCTGACCAACATGCGTAAAAAAAATGAAGATCAGAAGACTCTTTGCAATCAACCATGATAGCGCGACGGTCACTACTAAAAGTAAATTACGATAAAAATCAATCTTCGACTTCAACGCAAGAACCGGTAGAAAAAGTAAAAAGAAAACATACCCATTTGCATCCTGCACAACAGCAGAAAGATCATGTCCGCGAACAATACCGTACAAAAAAGAACCAGAGAACATTATTGCCATCAGAAACAGCGGGCCAAATATGCCCGATGCATCGTGATCATGACACAATCGCTTCATTGCTTGCGTCGAGCGCGGTACATGCCGAATCAGCCACATACTCATCACTACAGCGAACAAAGCCATACGAATCGAAACCTGTTCAAACGCCAACATCCTCCCGAAGGAAGAGACTATCAGCTCGGCAAAAATCATCATCAAGCCGTACTCGATTCGCTTAATACTCAACCAGACACATGCTAGTACAAAAAATGCCATCCCATACACCTCAATTTGAGGATACCAAAAAGACGCCAAGGAAAAACCCTCAAGCAAAGCCAGTAAAGCGACTGTAGCTCCAGCAATCCTAAATCTCATGCTTTCTTCTAATAACATTCTGTGCCTCATTATATCTAACAACTGATTTCAAAAAAGGAAACCTGTATACAAAAGAAGGAAGCCATGCACTGATTCCACCCTCATGAGGCTTAATCGAAAACAACACGTCATCAATTGCAACTCCGACCCCTCCCTCAGACAACATCGTTAACCACACGTCCCAATCCTGAAACCTTTTCAAGGACTCATCAAAGCCAGGGAACTCGCTACGCCTGATCAGTGATGTAGTGTGAATATAGTTATTACTCTTCAATCGAGCAGACGAGAATTCATCAGCCCTAAACTTCTTGAATCCAAACCTAAACGAAGAATACGCATATGATGCATCAGGACTCCTCTGCAACGCTTCATACATCGTCTGTAGCATGTCGGATCTCATAGTCACATCTGCATCACAGAAAATCACATATTCTCCCGATGACAGTTTGAAGCCTTCATTGCGAGCGGATGGTGCCCCCCTATTCCCTTGACGAACCAAACGCACATGGTCACCTGACACCTCCACAGGAGTAGCACTCCCATCATCTACAACAATAACTTCTATGTTCTCATATGACTGTCCCGAAATGCTTTTGAGGCAGGCGGCCAACTCCTGTGCATGATTATAAACAGGAATGACTAATGAAATAAGTGGTCGGTCATCTTTCTGTTCAAGCCACTTTGCAAAAGGACGTACAGTAACATCCCATGAAAACTCAGCCAACACCCTCTCCTTGGCTCGACGACCCATCTCAATACTACGCGATTCGTGAGTGAGAAGTTCTACAAGTCTCTTTACTATGGAGTCTTTGTGAGTCGGATCACAAATATAGCCAGACACTTCATGCGCTACCGCCTCAGGTACACCTCCGGACCCTCCTGCTACAGCTGGCAGCTCATGCAAAGCAGCCTCCAAAAAGACAATGCCAAACCCCTCAACATCTCCATTAATCTCTCTCGGTAACATACAAAACACATCACTTCTGGCATACGTATCGTGTAGCGCATCATCATCTAACAATCCGACAAATTCAACACAATCTGAAACACTCAATTCACTACACAGCTGCTCCAGCCGCTGTCGATCAGGTCCTTCACCGACTATCGTCAGATGAACATCAGCGCATAACTCTCTCACTGCAGGTATGGCAGATATCAATGTATCAAACCCCTTACGCTCAACCAACCTACCAACACTGACAACGCGCTGACCTCCACGAGGCTTGGATGTGTGTTTCAAAATGTCAGCAGATGGATACACAACAGATGTGTCAATTTCAGATGAATATGTCAACACAACACGTTCCGTATAACTACTGTTACAAACGACGTGATCAGCAGACCTCAACACGCGGCCAACAAGCCAACGCTTAAAGCCGGTTGGGACGGCGACATCCATACCATGTACAACACACGCAAACGGCGTACCAACAAGTATCTTTAAAAGCAGAGCAGTCATTCCAACAGGAAGAACATGACTGACCATAACCACATCAGGACGATACTCCCTCACAATCTTTACGAGCCGAAATACTGGCAGTAACCATGACGGCCTGAACATCCGAGACGTAAGGGATACCTTCATATCAACATCCCCAGTCTCTCCCACTACAAAAATCTCGTGCCCGAGCGCACTGAGTTGATTCATCATTCCTCGAAGGTATGCGGCCACTCCTCCTTTATATGGCGGATACTCAAGTGTCAGTAGTAGAATTCTAGACATTTCGTTTCAAATATTTAGAAGCAAATTCCCTCACCTCACTCACGGACAATGCACGAGTTGCGAAAATACATACAATGTAAAGCACGCCGACACCAAGCAGTGAGCCAAGCAGAGTAGCAAACAACATCAGAGTATTACCTGAGGCGTCATAGAACGACAAGACAGAAGACAATCCAGGGTTAGTAGTATATATAACAAAACCCAGAAGCACTCCACTCATCATAACTCTTCCAATACGCGAAAACAGTGATGAAAGATCCCACACGATCGTATGACGGGCAAAAAACATACCAGAGGCAAACAGTACTGTCTGCCCAGCTACCGCCGCCACGGTAGCACCCAGCGCCCCGTAACGAGGAATGAGAATAAGATTAAGCACTAAATTCACTACAAGCGTGATGAACATGGAAGCTGTCTGCAAATGTTGCTTGTGTGCTGCATTCAAAAGTGATCCAATCGGAAAGTCAATAAAGCCAAACAGCATCGACAGAGACAGAATCTGCAAAAGAACGACACTAGACACATACGCCTCCCCGAACACATACTTCACAATGAGTGGACTCATCGTCAAAAGAATGACTATCAGCGGCACCGCAATGAGCAACAGATACGTCATCGATATGTGTACGATTTTTGCCAATCTATCCCTACTCGAAATAAAAGCCCGGCTCATGGCTGGATACAAAGCTGCGGCAAGAGCAATGGGAATGAACTGAAACGCAAACACAATCTTAGACGGAACAGCATATAACCCGACAGCAGAAAGGCCTGATATCTTAGAAAGTAGAATGACATCAATCTGTGCATATCCGCGGGCCAATATGCCAGCAGCCGCAAACGGCCACGCCATTGAAATCAACCCCTTCACATCTCCCATCGTAACTCTATACAAAAAAGGCACTCTTATGCCCAGCTTCCATACATGATAAAGAGCGTTAACAACATTAAATAAACTACCAACAGCTAGTGCTCCTACAAGCAAAAATAGTGAAGCTCCATTGAACAGAACCCATCCACCAAGAGACACCACCAACAGCTGACCAAAAAACATACCCATTGCCTCAAACCTCAAGTTCTGCACACCACGCAATATTCCATACGCAAATACGTGTACGGCATCCAACATCATAACACCAGTCGTCGCCAGAACAAGCATCAGCGTGCGTTCCTCATAACCTAATAGTTTTGTGAATCCAACAGCCAACACTGCAGACAGAACCATAAACAACATTTTCAAACGCAGGCTGACAGTAAATCGTATCTTCACATCCGGTGAGAACTGAGAATGATCGCGTTCCCTAGCTACTTCCCGTATCACTACGGGAGTCAAACCAAAGTCTGCAAATATTCCAAAGAGAGCTGTAAACGCCAAGGCAAATACATATAACCCGGTTTCCTCAACCCCCAGTTGGCGAGCAATAATTGCAAAATAAACAAAAGAAAGCACTTTCTGCGCGACCAAAGAACCAGTTAACCATATTGTATTGTAAGCAACACTCTTTCTCATATGCTAACAGTATAAGTCGAACAGCAAACAAAAACAAACAAAAAACCTCCGTAAGGAGGTTCTGTTTCTTATCGTTTTGACCACTGAGCTGCTTTACGAGCCTTCTTCAAACCAGGTTTCTTACGCTCCTTCTCTCGAGCATCACGCTTCAACAAACCTGCTGCTTTTAGCGGCGGTCTGAATGCCTCATCGTGCGCTACTAGCGCTCTCGCAATACCAAGTGAAATCGCATCAGCTTGTCCAGCCAATCCTCCACCTAATACCTTAACTGTCACATCAAATGACTTGGCCTGCCCCAAAACTTCCATTGGCTTCATTACTGTTGTTTGCATTGTTTCCACAGGCAAATATACAGCTAATGGCTTTTCATTTACAACAACATCCCCAGATCCAGCCATCAAACGAATTCGAGCACTCGCTCTCTTCCGACGACCAACTGCAGGTGTATATGATTTTTTAGTTTCTTCAGTCATAATTATCGTTTAATAACCAAACGCTTAATCATACGATCACGCAATCGATTCTTTGGTAGCATTCGATATACTGCCATGTATAAAACCCTCTCAGGACGCTCGGCAAATACATCACGAAGCTTTCGCTCCTTCATTCCGCCGGGGTATCCAGAATAGTGATAATAAATCTTCTGCATTCCCTTTTTATCAGTGACTTTCATCTTGTCTACATTGGAAATTACTACAGAGTCACCAAGATCCCATTGCGGTTCATAGCAAACTTTATGCTTTCCTTGGAGAAGACGCGCGATCTCTGATGCCAAACGGCCTGGAGCCTGTCCAGCTGCATCAATTTGGTGGTGTTCTCGTTTTACTTGTGGTTGTACAAAAGGCATATTATACGAATTCAATAACGGCCATTGGCGCATTATCACCTAGTCGTGAGACAGTCTTAGTAATACGGGTATATCCTCCAGGTCGCTCCTTATACCTCGGACCAAGAACTTCTAAAAGCTTATTAACAGCTTTTTCATCATAAAGGTACTTCATCAACTGTCGGCGTACTGCCAAGGTAGGCTCCCCACCTTTAGTCACCAACTTCTCTACAATAGGACGAATCGCCTTAGCCTTAGCTTGCGTCGTTGTAACTTTTTCATATAAAACAACGCTCTGAGCAAGGTTTCGAAGCATAGCCTCCCGAGGGGCTTTCTTTCGACCAAATGTTGTTTTCTTAATTCTATGACGCATATTTTATAATTATTCGGCAGGTGTATCCTCAGCTACAGGAGCTGTCTCTCCTCCCAACCCATCTCTTACAATAGTAAAGTGATCAACAAGCAATTGTGCAGATTGTCTGATTGCATCTCCTGGATCCACAGTTCCATCAGTCTCGATATCAAGAACAAGTCGTTCGTAATCTGTAACATCTCCAACACGAACTTCCTCTGTCTTATAACCAATGTTTACAATCGGGTTGTAAATAGAATCAACCGCAATTGTACCGAGCTCCAAATCTTTCGTCTCTCGCTCCTCAACTGGAATATAACCTCTTCCCTGCTCAACTGTGATGTCCATTACGAAATCCAGCTTGTCATCAGTGATGGTCGCAATAACAAGTTCAGTATTAGCAATCTCAACATCAGCATTAGCTGCGATATCTCCCGCTGTAACCTGCTTCTTTCCTTTCACATCGATCTTCAATCGAGCCTCTGGCTTATGCAACTTCATGTTCAACCGCTTCATGTTCAATAAAATTTCTACTACATCTTCCTTTACACCTTCCATTGATGAAAACTCATGCGACACTCCTTTGATCTTCACAGCTGTTACAGCCGCTCCAGGCAAAGATGACAATAAAACTCGTCGCAATGCATTTCCCAAAGTCTGACCATATCCGAAGTAACATGGTTCAACAATAGCGCGAGCATGTGAGGCTGACTCGCCTTGCTCGATACGTACCGTCGATGGGTGCAATAGTGGCTCCATAGAGATTGAGATAAAGTATGTATTTGTATTTATCGTGAGTAGAACTCAATAATCTGACCCGCATCAAAAGACTTATCAAAGTCCTCTTCTCCAACCTTGCTCACAACCTTCCCGCTCATAACAGCCGCATCAAGCGTCAACCAAGACGGAAGTGTTATATTTTCAAGGCGTGGGCGAATCGAATCACCAAGCTTACTCTTTTGTGTTTTTGCCTTTACTGAAATCACGTGACCAACCTTAACTGCATATGAAGGAATCGTAACGCGCTTGCCATCAACCTCGATTAATCCGTGTCCGACCATCTGACGAGCAGCTCGTCTTGTTGGAGCCAGTCCAAGTCGATACACCGCATTGTCTAATCTGTGTTCCAAAGTCATCAAGAGATTCACTCGCGTGTTTCCAGTGGATTTGGTCGCGTTATCAACATACTTTCGAAACTGCTTCTCAAGTAAGTTGTACAAAGCCCGAGCTTTCTGTTTCTCCATCAACTGCTTTCCGTAATCAGTCAAACGACGTCTACGTGCAGCCTTAGTGGGACCATGCTGGCCTGGCGGAGATTGGCGCCGTTTTACAGCACATCGAGGACGTCCGCAGACAGATTCTCCGAGGTGACGACATACTTTACATTTCATTGCTACTTTTGTAGGCATACTAAATTCTACGTGGTTTGCGACGTCGACATCCATTATGTGGAATCGGTGTCACATCCTTAATAGACAATACATTTACTCCTCCAGAATTGATTGATCGAATTGCAGACTCACGTCCTGAACCAACTCCTTTAACAAATACATGAGCTTCTCTTACGTTGAACTTCTTAATTTTCTCCATGAGCACACGAGTTGTAACATTCGCAGCATACGGAGTAGCCTTCTTAGGGCCACGGAAACCACATCCACCGGCTGATGACCACGCAAGTGTATCACCTTCCATATCTGTAGCTGTCATTAACGTATTGTTGTAGCTAACCTGGATAAAAATCTTACCAGTTGGAACGTTTCGATCCTCACGCTTTTTCTTGCGCTTAGCATTCTTGTTTTTAGCACCAGTCTGCTTAGGTGCAGCCAAAATAGCTGCTGCTGCCTCTGCTACTGGATCCAATGATGGGTTTTCTTCTGACATAAATGAAAGCTAAAACTATGTCTTACTGACTTGAATACGGCCACTTCCCATAGTCGTTCGCTTGTTTCCACGAACTGTTCGGCTATTTGTCTTCGTTCTCTGACCATGGACTGGCAAATTTCTTGAATGACGTGATCCACGATAGGACTTAATCTGCTTCAATCTCTGAATATCAGAAACGATTTCACGTCTCAAATCACCCTCTACTGTCATCTCTTTTTCAATAATCTCACGAATAGCACCAAGATTCTCCTCCGTAAGGTCCTGAATCTTAACACTCAAATCAACACCACAACGTGACAAGATGCTCTTCGCACGTGTCGCACCAATACCAAAAATCTTAGTGAGACCAATCTCCGCTCGTTTTTTGTCATCCAAAATGACTCCTGAAATACGAATAGCCATATTACCCTTGTCGTTGCTTATGTTTTTTTATCTTACAAATAACATGGACGCGTTTGCCCCTTCTGATAGTCTTGCAATCTTTGCAACGTTTTTTTACTGATGCAGAAACCTTCATACGTCTGTTGTCGTTTGTTATTTACCCCTTTCAAAAAAATGATCGCCAGCGGAGCATATTTAAACCGGTAAGGGTTGCTTGGCTGACTCGTCACTTCTTAATTGTTGGCACTAGTATAGAAAATATACGTATATTTGTCAATATCCACATGTGGATGATATAAGCCTATTAAATGGGGCTAAAATCGATACACCACACGGCCCTTCGTCAAGTCATACGGAGAAAACTCAACTTGAACGTCATCTCCGATGACAATTCTGATACGGAATCTACGCAATTTCCCTGCTAAATGACCCATGACCATCTGCCCGGACTCTAACTTAATCTTAAATTTAGCTCCAGGAAGAATCTCCTCAACTGTTCCACGGAGTTCAATTGTGTCATCTGCTTTTGCCATAGTTTATTACAAGTATTGTAGCAATTGACGTTTTATCAGTCAATAAATTAATTACCAACAGTCGCCTTGATACGCCTTACTCCCTGCGAACTTGACTCCTCCTTAGTAATTTTAAACCCACCAATCTCTCCTGTTGACGATACATGCGGTCCTCCACAGATCTCCTTTGACGCATATCCCGCAACACCATCTCCAACAAAATATACCTTCACCTTATCACCCATGTGAGCATATGTATCTTCAAATAATCCGATTGCTCCAATAGTCTTGGCCTCATCAACAGTAAGCATCTCAAATCGAACTGGCAAGTTCTCCGCAATTTGATCGTTTACAATATCTTCTACACGCTGTCGCTGTTGCTCAGTCATTTTTTCGGCGTGTACAAAATCGAACCTGAGACGTTTTGCAGTAATATTTGATCCCTTCTGCTCCACGTGATCCCCCAACACGGTACGAAGCGCCTGATGCAGCAAATGCGTCGCTGTGTGACCCATAATAGTTTTCGGATCGTTATCAGCTAAACCACCAGCAAATTTCTTACCAGCCCCTGCTCGAGACAACTTCTGATGCTTAACAAACTCAGAAGCAAAAACCTCAACATCGACCTCCTGCCCCCGCTCTGCAGCCAACTCGGCCGTCAACTCAAGCGGAAATCCATATGTTGAAAACAGATGAAACGCATCCTGCGCCGAAATAGAATCAGCAGATGCAATTTTCTCGAATTCCTTCAAACCTCTATCTAACGTACGAGAGAACTTTTCCTCCTCTAAAGACAGTAACGAAACAATTCTACTCTGAGCCCCACGTAGCTCTGGATACGCTTCCGCATATTGATCAACAATCACTCCAGCAACAGCAGTCGTAAAAGGAACCTCAATTCCCGTCATTTTCCCATGACGAATCGCCCGACGAATAAGTCTTCGTACAATATAACCCTGATCCACATTTGACGGCTCAATCTGAGCACTGTCACCCAGCATGAACGTAGCAGCTCGAATATGATCAGCAATAATACGTCTGGATTTACTATTAGGGACAACAGCAAATTGATCAATCTTATTCAAAATAGGCTGAAACAACTCCGTATCATACACACTTGATTTGCCCTGTAACACAGCCGCGGTTCGCTCCAACCCCATACCAGTATCGACATTCCTCTGTGCCAGCGGTGTCAAAACATCTCCGTCCTTATCAAACTCCATAAACACGTTATTCCAAATCTCAACCCACCTCTCATCCGTACCATCAAATACCTCCGGAGCCGGATCCTCACCTGCCCAATAAAAAATCTCAGTGTCAGGCCCCTGCGGTCCCGAATGCTTTCCACCCGCTGGCCACCAATTATCTTCCTTACCCAAATCAGCAATCCGATTTTCAGAAATACCAAGCTCCAACCACAAACGAGCAGACACACTGTCACGACCAGTAACATCATCTCCCTCAAATACACTTACTGCTAGTTTCTCCAAAGGCAAACCCAACCAATTCTGTGAGGTAAGAAATTCGAAGCTCCAACGGATTGAATCCTCCTTGAAATAATCCCCGAGCGACCAATTCCCCAGCATTTCAAAAAAAGTCAAATGCGTATCGTCTCCCACTTCATCAATATCCCCTGTACGTACGCACTTCTGATAATCAACGAGACGGATACCTGCAGGATGCTTTTCACCCATTAGATAAGGCACAAGAGGGTGCATGCCCGCCGTAGTGAATAATACAGACGGGTCATTTTCTGGAACCAAAGAAGACGAAGGGATATGTACGTGACCTCGCTGCTCAAAAAACTCGATATACTTTTTACGCAATTCGTGTGCTGTCATAATAATATGTGTGAAGATCTAGTGTACCAAATCACAAATTACAAGCAAGAAAAAACCGCGCCATCATGGTCGCGGTATACGCAATATAAGACTACTCTGCACTATCGCCGCCGATCTTTTGATCAACAACGCTCAAATGCGTGGCGTTTCGCACACGATGAGAGCGAGCTAAACTTGGAGCTCGAGAGCCATCGTAGTAGACGCCATCTGATCTTTTCACATGAGAGCGATACGCCGACAACCATGCCGCAGTAATATGAGAGATCATAACTGGAACAAGCAATACTATCACGACCAGAATCGTGAACATCGTAAGCATGCTCATCCCGGCATATCCAAAACTCACCGCCGCTGCAAAAAGACACCCCACACCCAATCCATATCTAAACTCTGACGCTTCCAACATCTAACACACTCCTTTGAATACCTGCAAACTAGCACTACTTCTCCGGTAAGTCAATAGAATTACTGACAGAATCGATGATTCCACCTCCCATACACTCGTCCCCCTGATATACAACCAAAAACTGACCTGGAGGGACCGACTTAACTGGCTGATCAAATGAAACAACATTACAGGCATCATTTAATACTACAGACTCCCCATCGTGCAAATATCGTACAAGCCCCCTCAAATCACAACTCAAGTCTGGTGTATTAATCCAATGCACATCAATCAAAGATGCTAACTTTGTAAACAGCGCAGGATGATCACTTCCTGCCGCAACAGTAACCACGTTTGTCTCAGCATTCTTATCAACAACATAATAAGGCTTGCCACCACCAACGCCAAATCCCTTTCGCTGTCCTATAGTAAAAAACTGCACACCATCGTGTTCACCCAATACATTCCCCTCTACATCAACGATATTCCCCTTCACTATCGGCAATCGCTCCTTCAAAAAAGTCTTCAAAGCGACGTTTCCCACAAAACAGATACCGCGAGTAGAACGCTTGTCAGCCACGCACAAATCATGCTCACGTGCGACCGCCCGCACCTCATCCTTCTTCATGACCCCAATTGGAAATAACACATTAGACAGTTGCTTTTGAGTCAGGCGGTGCAAGAAATACGACTGATCCTTCTTCACATCAATACCCTTCAATAACGAAACAGTTCCATCCTTATTCTTACGAGTCCGTGCATAATGTCCTGTTGCAATAAAATCACAACCCATCTGCTGCGCGTCACGACTCAAAAACTCAAATTTCACCATTGAATTACACAACACATCTGGATTCGGAGTTCTACCTGCCGCGTATTCTCTGTACATATATTCCGTGACATGTTCGCGATACGCATCCTCATAATCAAATGTCTCAACCGGAATTCCAAGCTGAGCACCCACACGTAAAGCATCCCTACGATCATCAATCCAGCAGGGATCAAAACCGTGATCACCGGACCAACACTTCATAAACGCACCAATAACTTCGTAACCTTCAGATAACAAAAGATGCGCCGCAACGGCGCTATCCACTCCACCTGATAATCCTAATAATACACGTTTCTTTGACATGATCAGAGTCTAATGATGCATGTGATGTGTGTCAACACTACAAAGACCGTACCAACTCTAATTTCTGCTGCTCAAGTGTCACAGGACACACAGGTCGTCCAGGAACTTCATGATGTTTCACGCATCTCGCTTCATACAACTCAGTTGACCCTATCGTCTGAATAGCACTATCATACGCTGCTGGTTTCCCATCAATAAGACGCTGAGTGCGCGAAGCTGTATTACCACACACGCGGTCCACATCCTTCATCGCGGTACAAACTGCATTAAGTTGAATAATACGATCAGCACTCACCAGCAAATCAGACATTGATCGTTCACCAGAAGCAAAAGGGAAAGCCACGCCACGAAAGTCGAGTGTCAAGCCAGCAACCTTAACCCACACCCCTCTATCAATCAGTGCGCGAACTACATCGATGATACCATCATCAAAAAACTGAACCTCATCAATGACCACATCATTACAACTTCTGTCCAGATGTTTCACCACATCCGAACTATGTGACACAGGAATAGCCTCAAGCTTCATACCATCTAAGGATGCCATAGTGTTAACATCAGCATATCGTGCATCATGAGCAAATTTAAACAACTGCACTTTACGTCCTCCAATACGATCTCGTCTTACCAAACGTATAAGCTCTGCCGTTTTGCCGGAAAACATGGGTCCACAAATCACTGTCAACATAACAATCAAGATTAGTATTATTGAATACTTAGTATTGCACGTAGCTGTTTCACTCTCGAAGCAACTGCCTCATTAGCTGGATCACGCTTCAAAACCTCCTCGAAGTAGCGGAGTGCAACCTCTCGATCCCCTCTGTTGTTATAGATGAGACCAGCAGAATACAATACATTTGCGTTGTTTGGATTAATCGCAAGAGCTGCATTGAACACGGTCAAAGCTCGATCCCAATCACCATCATCCGCACGATTATAGTATAGTCGTCCTAACTGAAATAGAAACACATCACTCTGACGACCCGATTGAACTCCCTTCTCAAGCTCCGCAATACCTCTATCAATATCGTCCTCAAGTTCATAATAACCGGCAAGTGCTATATACGCATCTACAAAATCTCCCTTTAATCTAATAGCCTCTTCAAAAGCATCCTTAGCCTCTGTCTTCTTTCCCTCGACATACTTTGCACGACCCAACTGCAGGTGCAGTACCGGATTCACAGGCTCTAACTCTACAGCTTTCTCAAAAGATCTCGTTACCCACACACTCACACCAGGAGCAAACGGACTTGCATTCAAATACATATTCGCAAGTGTCTCCCATGTCGATACATTATGTGGTGATATATCTGTAGCAATACGCGCCTCCTCAACTGCCTTAGCAACGAGTCTCTGTACTAACTCAGGCGATCCATCCGCCTGACCAGAAACCACTCGAGCCTCGTTCAAAAAAGACTGTGCAAGCGCTACACGATACCGCGAATTCTTTTTATTAAGCTGAACAGCCTCTGTAAGCATCCCTATCTGCGCAGCGGGTGAAGCAGCAACTCGCTGCGCCCGAGCAAAACTAACTTCAGCAGCATAATATCGGCCAGAAAAAACAGCAAACACAACCCCCCCTGCAAACAATAAAACAACACTGAATGAAGTCACTAGCAAATACTGAGGAGAACTCTTCAGTGAAATCTCAATAGGCTCATGCTTTGATGTAACCAACACAGAAGACAGCATCGCGAGCATCACAAAAAACAAGAGCCACAAGTTTAACGACAAATGAATAAAGAATGTCGATATTAACAAAACAATCCAAATTGGAGCAACCAGATATACAAAAGATGCTTTAGAAGAAAACGGACTCGCACCCTTAGTTTTGACGGCCAAAGACTTCATCCACACACCTCCAATATGACCAAGTACCACCAAGGACATGAATATGAATGACAGCGTCCCCAGAACACCCGTTTCAGCAATCATCGATACAAACGTAGAGAAAGGCTTACCGAAACGAATACGCCATGCAAAATTATTAAGATTCAAAGCCTCAGGCTTGTACTGAGAAAAATCAGAGACAAACGTGGCAGCACCAGATCCCAGAAGAAATTGTTTCGTATTATCCGTGATAGTACTCCAACTCACATCAAAAGATGTTCCTACACCAAGAGCGACCTCTACTGGCAATCCAAAATTAAAGATACGAGGAGTATTGAGGAAGATAAACAACACAGCAACAACCAAAAGTGCAAACGTCGTCGTAATCCACGAGAGTCTCAAGTAATCCGCATACGTAAGCATAAATGCCAACAAAACAGACAACCCTACAGCCAAAAGTATGTACGTCACCTTGAAACCCAAAGACAAAATAACAACAAGTGCCAACAAGACCACAACTACTGATAATCCATCAACCAAGCTCGAGCGCTTTTTAATCGATAGCAAAGCCAGTCCCCCCAACAATAACAAAATCAAATACACACCAAACTCAGAATTCGAAAGAGAAACGCTATTTGAAATTACTACTCCAAAATCAGCAAACTCAAGCACCTTAAACTTATCCAACAAAAACCAAACGCTCGACAAGATGCCACCTATTACGGCAGAACCCAGTAACGTCAGACGTGATTTGTCTGTAATAAAAACTTGAGTGATCAAAAAACCAAACGCAGCCAAGAACAACAATGCAATAACACTCATTTGAATATTATTATAATCTCCAACAAAACTAAGAAAGCGATTCACAGAGAAAAGCCCCGACACTGCTACTACACCGACATACACCAAAACAGGTATATCAAAGGCGGTCCTCCTGATCACAAACTTACGAGCAACTGCTCCCTCCAACAGCCACAACATGAGCGCCAAGAGCATACCTCCATAGAGAAAAAATTGCTTATTCAGCTCAAGTACTTCCAGTGTGAATGGTAAGAAAAAAAGCGGCATCACCGCAACAAGTACATATAATATAATCTTCTGAGCTACTCGAATGAATTTTGTTGATTGCATATGCAGCAAGTATACCACACAGGCCTATCCCATATGTGCTACTTATACACAGAATTTTAGTTAAAACTTAACAACGTCCCCACTCTGCAAAGAGCCTCCATGTTTGTTATCATCCTGACTATCATCAGCCTTATGACTATCCCCATATTCATGCCTCGAACCACCATCCCGCCCATCCGATTTGTGTGCAGATCCCTCGCTAGATGGTTTCACTCGACCATCTCCCTTCTTCTTGCGAGGAACACTACCCTTCAACGCATCAGCAATACTTATCGAAGCTGGCTGACTCGAACCTCCCTTATCTGATGACGCACTCTGATCACGACGCACTCCAGCTGGCTTTTCTGATACTCGCGCCGTGCTCACTGCAGAATCTGAAGAATC
Source organism: uncultured Gammaproteobacteria bacterium (assembly GCA_964536565.1). Taxonomy (GTDB): domain Bacteria; phylum Patescibacteriota; class Patescibacteriia; order Magasanikbacterales. The sequence continues at coordinate 1,002 of CAZHXK010000026.1, read as the reverse complement.
CGAACGCCGATCACCAGAACGACGCTCCTTCCTCACTGGAGGGGTATCATTCTTCAATGCATCCGAAATGCTAATAGTTGGAGGTTGCGATACAACTGGCCCATCCGGTCTAGCTTGCCTCTCACCGCTCCGTGCTGCTCGCTCCCTTCGTTGTGCACCACCATCACTCCTCTGAGATGAACGGTTCACAGTCGAAGACTGTGAACCACGCTTTGGCACAGGCTTATCAGTCCCCGGACCAACCGTAGGAGCCCATGATTTCTTCGGTGCTGGAGGTGTTACTGCCCCACCATCAAAAGCATCAATCGGTTCACCAGCTCTATGTACGTGATTAGCAGCAGTTGGTGTAATCCCATCTTTACGCAAATTATAACAATCAGGACAATACACCGGCCGATCCCCTGTCGGTCTAAATGGCGGATTAAACTCCTTCTTACAATCTGTACATTTAGCTACAATCTTCGGCTTCTTATTTTTATTCTTAGCTTCCTTCGCCGCTACCTTAGCCTGAACCATCGATCCCTGCATGGCCTCAGAGAATTTCATGATCTTTGCCTCCATAACCTCCCTCTTGATCGCATAACGCTCCTGAGACGCCCGTATGACCTTCGCATAACTTCCAGTTGCCTTGGAAATAGGTGGCAAAGAGTTCGCTGAAAAAGGCTCACTGCTCGCACCATCAATCATCAGCTTCAAATAAATCGTATACTTTGCCAAATTCACCAGATCGTTCATGGTAAATCTTGGTTCAAATTCCTTCTCCAAAAACTCTGCATCAGCAGCACCAACTCGCATAACCACCAATGTACCCACATTCCCAAACACCGCATCCCTAATGACCGTAGAACCACCATTCTCCAACTGAGCGATATACTGATGGGCCATGATCAAGTTAAGATGATACTTACGCGCCTCAGACAAAATAACCGCAAAAGCCTCAGTTGCAAAGTTTTGAAACTCATCAACATACAGGTAAAAATCGCGTCGATCATCTTCATCTTT
>CAZHXK010000025.1:0-17615 GCA_964536565.1 uncultured Gammaproteobacteria bacterium | reverse complement strand
ATCTATATTATTCTTAGCTACACCACTAACCTTGTATACACATTCTTTATACCAGCATTACTTTCATTATTATTTCTTGTCTGGCGAGACACAGTCAGTAACTGAACATTTATGCAAAACAATATTCTCATCCCAACAGTCATTGAGAAAACACAACATGGAGAACGCGCATACGATATCTATTCACGACTCCTCAAAGATCGCATTATCTTCCTCGGTACTGGTGTCGACGACACGGTCGCAAACGCCATCATTGCACAACTTCTCTTCCTTGAATCACAAGATAAAACAAAAGAAATCAAACTGTATGTAAATTCACCAGGTGGTTCCGTTACCGCAGGCCTCGCCATCTACGACACCATGCAATATATCAAACCAGACGTATCAACCATTTGTATTGGTATGGCAGCAAGCATGGGAGCCGTACTACTCGCGGCAGGTGCAGCTGGAAAACGATACGCACTGCCCAACTCAGAAGTCATGATCCATCAAGTATTGGGCGGCATGGAAGGGCAAGCATCAGACATTAAAATCAGAGCAGAGCGCATCCTCAAGATGAAAGACGGCTTAAACGGCATTCTCGCAAAACACACAGGACAATCAATGAAAACTATTGAAGCCGACACTGACCGAGATAACTTCATGGATGCAAAGCAGGCAATGAAATACGGATTGATTGATAAGGTTATCAACTAAATAATGTCATAAAACAAAAAAACGGCTCATGCCGTTTTTTAATACAAACATTCAATCAAATGTGCTGCGTCCAAGAAGATTAGACCGGGAAACGGTCGAGCCGGAGCCAGAGCGAATCGCCGGGATAACCCCCATGCTTGTCGTGGACGCAACACACTGGATTGAATACTTTTTGTATTCATTCTGTGAGTTACTTTTTATTCTGTAGAACGAGCTACCCAGTAATTACAAACTATACATACATATTCTTCCCTTGTCAACCCCCCAAAGTGTTACAATAAAAAAACATACTCTTTTGCTTAAAAAACAACAAAATCAAGATCTTTCAACACGAAAACACGAAAGTTGTCCACAAGCTTTTGCAAACAGAAAAACCATATTTCTAGTAGGTGCAATATCAACCCCCTTCTCCAGCCATTGCAGCCGCCTCAGCCTCAAGTAATTTAGTAGCCTCATCCTCTGCAATCTCTTCTTCAGTAGCCCCAACCAAACAAACCGATCCCCACGGACGATACTTCGATGAGAAACGCTCATCCTTCACCGTGCCGTCAGCATACGTCACTTTATAGTCAAAATACGCAGATGCACCCGCATGAGCAGATTCCGTGCATTTCACCTTACCTGGAGGCAAATCAAGTGTCTTCGTACGCTTTGGTTCTGGGGGTGGCACATAATTATATACAACCGGATCCGTCTGTTCCTGAACACGCCCATCATTCGTTCCCCAAAACTCGAAATGTGCATTATCACCATCAACCCAACCCTTCACTAACACATAATGACCAGTATCGTTTCTGAATTTATAGTCTGGAGCTGGAGAATAAATCGTTGCATCTTTCCCTACCGGCGGCTCATAATAACTCACACGATATGAATGATTCCGTCGTGCCGTCACAGGCAATCCAGCATTTAACGTAGCCCGAAACAATGTCGTTGAAACCTGACACAATCCCCCACCAGCCTCTGGCTTTGTTTCATCTCCTTTAATAACTAACTCAGCCGCCCATCCATTCTCCTCTGTAATATCCCCCAACATATTCAGTGCTGAAAACTCCTCTCCCGGTTTAATCAAAGCCCCATCAATCATCGCAATTCCCTTCGCAATATTCTGTCGCCGATTGTAAGGAGAACCAGCAAAGTTCGTAGTACCATGGGCAATTAATTCAGTAATACCAAAATCATTCACATCACCCGTCGCCACACCTGGCGCAGTCACAACCACCACGATCGGAACAGTCACTACCCCTTGCTCAATAAACACTTCTTTCAGACCACTCAAAGTAGCCTCACGATCAATAGCCAATCCATCACGAGACGACTCAAATACACCAACACGCCCATGATCTCCAACCTCAAATTTCGCATCGCGAGCCTCAACCTCAATATCAACCGCAACCGTATCTAAATATTCATTCACGAGCACATCATCCAACACTAATTCCGAAACACCATCATCATCATAACCAACCCCCACCCATTTCTCAAAAACAGCGCGAGTTACTGAAAATGATTGCTCATCCCACTCAAACGTAAGCACATCATGTTCTAACAATTCTTGTAGTGCAGGAATTAAAGAACGCACATCCTCCTCAGCCACCTTAGGTTCAATCAACGATGTCGATAGACCGACAGAGCTCGTTTCAAGTAATCGCATGTGCTCCGTCGCTTCATCAATTGCAGACAAATATTTCACCTTACGACCCGCAGCTCCCGGAGATACTCGCACAACTGTCTTTCCATTCTCAGACAAAACTGCAAAACCAGTTTCTTTTATAGGAACGGACTGATCAGCAAAATGTTCTTCTAAAAACTCGGTTACTTTTTTATGATTAACCTCGACTCCCAAAGGCAAAACAACATCACTCTTTTTCAAAGAATACCTTTTATATGCACGAGATAATATATTTCCACGCCGTCCTTGACCATACGCATCAGCAACACTCCCGTCAACATCAAACTGATACAACACGTACGAACCAGATGGTCCTGCTTCACTCAAAACCTCGGGAACCATAACTGCAGATTCATCACCTAATGTGAAAAGTACCCCAACACTTTCAAATGCCTCTACGCCTGACGCAACGGCAAGCTGAGCCTCAACCTTCGTCAGGCCTCCAACAGGAACAGACCCAACAGTAACGCCAGGAACAATCGTCTCCCCCATCCGCGCTTCTACTGCATACAAGGAACCCCACACACCACCAACAACGAGAACAACACCAACAACAATGCTGGTTGTAATAATAAACGTTCTGGTTTGCACCATCTCCCTCATACGACCTCACTACATATACTACGCAAGTAATTCATTCAACAATTCTTTTGCCTCAGTCTTCTGATTCGTCGTCTGAGGCTCATTTTTTGAAATAACCATATGCACCACATCTCCTTCCCCAACATCATCTGGCATTGCAAACAAAGGCACATCAATCGACCGACCTTCATCAAACATACATACAACCGACTCCTCCTCAATCCGATCCACCGTTAACTTATGTGACATAAACTTATTCTTCCACAATATGAATAGGTACTGATTTTGTTGTTTTTGCTTTTGGTACGGTAATCGTCAAGAGCCCATTATGAAAATCCGCCTGCGCCTCATCTTTTTTCACATCAACTGGCAACACAATCGATCGAGAAAACCATCCCCAATAACATTCCTTATAAAAATAATCATGCTCACTCCCCTCAAATGTACTATCGCGTTGACCACGTATAGTAAGCGTATCCCCATCAATATTAATTGAAATATCTTCTGGTGATGCACCAGCAATTGTAGACACAATGACTAAATCATCTTTCGTCTCTCCCATATCAATCGCAAGCTGTCCCTCAAAATGCACCTGCGGCTCTGCAAAGAAATTATGCTCACCTGCGGAGTTTCCTAAAATCCTATCCAACACATTCTTACCTTCGGCAGATGTCGGACGTTTTTTTGCGCGTGGTTTCACTACTTTCTTCTTAACCACTTTTTTTGCTGCTGGCTTTTTTGACTTTGGTGTTGATTTCTTTTTTGGAGGCATACCTCGAATGATCCATGTAAACAGGATCCTTATCACAAAACTTTGCCAATGTTTAAGCATCGACTTAATTAAAGTATAGCTTAAAAAAACTATCCACACAAATAAAAAACCGCCCTATCGGACGATTACAGTGACTATTCTTCTTCCTCTACTACACTCACATACACGATCTCGTTACGAAGAGATCCTAGTCGTCCATCGTAGCATACACGATTGTGCTTGCCTTCATGAAACCGATGACGAGAATGACGGAAAAATGACTCCACACGCCCATCTTCGAAACGAAGCACAGTCGAGTCACCCTCACCAACAAACGCAACACTCGCAAGCTTACCTTGCATGCACTCACAGTGGTCAGAAGAACCATTCTTGCAGCACCCACTTACGAATACCAACATCAACGCAAAAACCAAAACACGAAATTTCATTTCAGAGCTCCTTACATAGTCGATCTGTTTTCTGTCTCTTCCTGATATTGTTCACCCGAAGCAGGCACATGCCCGCATCTCCCCATTCTCTAGCCGATCTGAAAGACGTACATGCTGAATCACTCGAGCACTATAAGCATACGCATCATCTCCGTCATGATGAATCACGTTCACATCACCAAGATAAAACGTGGTATACACATGCCCATGAAACGATTCAAGACGTCCATCCTTAAAGTAGACCACCGTCATGTTATTATCCGCAGGAAACTCGACTCTCGTCACCACCCCCTCTATCACATGCTCGCCGCTCGGCTCCAGTGTCGCCGACTTCTTCCCGCACCCTCCACAAAAAAACAAAGAGGCAACAAGCACAGCCAAAACAAAAAAACGAATATTCATGAAACTCTCCTTTTTCAGACATTAAAAGAACATAGTTGTATACCATACATCCAAAGATATGTCAATAACAAAAGAACGTGCCGATTAAGCACATTCTTTTATATAACTCCACGAGGAATCCCTACAGCACCCCTGAGCGACGAAGGAGTGAACGGGGTGGAACACCGATTATTACTGGTAAACAAAAAGGCCTACCAATTAAGGTAAGTCTTTTTTTATGACTCCACGGGGAATCGAACCCCGATTACCAGGATGAAAACCTGGCGTCCTAACCATTAGACGATGGAGCCAACAAATAAATTGGCGATTATGTGTCCAAGATGATACTGTGAATATAGATCTTTGTAAAGAGGTAATCATGATAAGAAAGACTATCAACAATGCTCGATGGTTATGTGCCCTCAGCCTCACACTCGCAGCTGGCGCATGTGGATATCCCTAGCTCTGGTATACAGGCGAAAAACTCGAGCAAAAAATGGATGACTTCTCACGATTCATGCAAAAAATTGACGGTGGACCATACCACTCACCCCCATCCCGCTAGCGGGATTTTTTTTCTAAACCGCCGAAATTTCCAATTTCGTGACGATTTAGGATCTCGAAAGGCCTTGCATAAAGATCAAGAAAGCTAAACATGCATCCCAGGATAAGAACAACAAAAAAATAAAGTAACCTGGCCTGAAGAGCTAAACCGCCGAAATTTCCAATTTCGTGACGATTTAAGATCTCGAAAGGCCTTGCATGAAGATCAAGAAAGCTAAATTGACCAAACAATATCAACATGCAAATATAAATAACTACTCACTAAATTATATCTATGCCATTCATATTTTCTCTACTACTACTCGCGCTCATTCTCGTACTTGTCAGTATCCGCCAAGTCAACGAATACCAGCGCGGAGTAAAATTCCAAATCGGTAAATACAAAGAAGAATTGCAGCCTGGATGGCGCCTCATCTTCCCTGTCATCCAAAGCATGACCAAAGTAGATATCCGAGTAAAAGCCGTAGACGTTCCTTTTCAAGAAGCAATTACGAAAGATAATGTCTCAGCAAAAGTAAACGCCGTTATCTATTACAAAGTCATCGACGCACCAAAAGCAATCCTAGAAGTAGAACATTTTCAATTCGCTGTCAGCCAACTCGCACAAACAACCATGCGAAACGTTGTCGGTGAATTAGAGCTAGATGAATTGCTTGCAAATCGAGAACAAGCTGCACAAAAAATTAAAAGTATCGTAGACGCAGCAACAGATCCATGGGGTGTTAAAGTAGACGCAGTTGAACTCAAGGATGTCATCCTGCCAGACAACATGCAACGAGTAATCGCAAAACAAGCAGAAGCAGAACGAGAACGTCGAGCCGTAGTTATCAAATCTGAAGGTGAAGTTTCAGCATCTCAAAATCTTGCAGATGCCGCACAAACACTTTCATCGCAAGCTGGCGCACTCCACCTACGAACACTCAACACATTAAATGACTTAAGCTCAGATCAATCAAATACAGTCATTTTCGCACTCCCACTAGAAGTACTCCGTGCATTCGAAAAGTTCACGCAGAAATAAAGAATCACTCTTCTGAAAAACTACAAATCAGAGTAAGAAGAAAAATCCCCATCCGATGCTTTGCACAACGTCCGGGGTTTTTTTATCCATATCTTAAACATCCAAGCAATAAAAAAGCCCTCTACCTTAGTAGAGAGCATCTCATTAGGCGCTCAGAATCGAGAGGCCAAATGCGGTCGCAAGACCCGCACCAATCACCCACCCAGCGGATACCAGCAAACCCATAAACCCTGCGACAAGCAAGCCAGCTACAAGCTCACCAGCAGCCAAACACAGCACCACCATCGCCGCGACACCCGGAATACTTTCCTTCTTAACCGCGAAGCCGCCAGCTTCACCAGTCGCAGCAGCAACCCACCACAAGGCAAGTACCTACACCGCGAACACAACCAGCGCAATGACGATAGCCGCCGCCAGACCAAGCACTACATAACGCATCACACCATCACCACTGTCCATACTATCCCCCTATCACTTAGAAACAGGACCAGATGAATCACCCGACTCATCCTTCACATCAACCGAATATTCGATATACGCAAAGGCCTGCGCATGAAACGTCTCATACAAAACGCCGAGCATAAACCCAGCACATGCACACAGCAGCAACTGCACACCAACAACCAACATCGCGAAGCCAGCAAACGCATGCACAACCAAAAACAAAACCGTCAGACAAACAGCAACCTTTGAATAAAGCATTCGCCGCGAACCAGCAGGCACCGTCATGAACAGCATGCCACACACAGTCCCCATACATCCATATGCAACAACAAGACTGCCATCGAACCAGAAAACTGAAGCAGAGATGACCGCAAGAACAACTACGATCAAACGTCTCAACCAAGCCTCGACCACACGCAACATGCATATCTCCTTTTATTTGAATGATCACCAACACATAACTATAAGAAATCTTGACCATATTGTCAAGCCACACAAGAAATAAAAAATCGCCTCAGTAGAGACGAATTTACTTCGAATCATCATCCTTTGCGGCCAAAATCACCGCAACACCCAACACATGAGCGAAAAAGTACGCAGAGACAAACCCAGCCAACAGGACAAAAGCGTAGATAAAACCTGCTACAATATCAAGATGAATCATACCACCGACAAGCGATATCACAGCGAGTGTAGCGTACGTCTGTGGCATATCAAAACCAAACTTTTTTGGCGATGTAATCAGCATGATGGTACAGAATACGAAGCACGTAACAAACGCAACTACAGGGTAATTGGAGAGCGCGAAAGGAAGAAACGCAATCACGATCGCAATCAAACTCGTGACATAGTACCCAACCGACTTCCTACCAAATGAACGAACCGCTTTCTCATGCTGACTTGGCATATACCCCCCCTCAATTGAATGACCGACATCATAATATAGCAGCACATGGAGATGTTGTCAATGCAGCCAAAAACTGCTAGAGTACACCACTTATGAAAATATTATCCATAGAAACATCCTGCGACGACACATCAGTTGCACTCATCGAAGGCAACGGAGATAACGTCACTCTTTTAAAAGAAGCACATGCTTCACAAATTGATGTACACAAAATCTATGGCGGCATTGTTCCAGAAGTTGCTGCGCGCAAACACACAGAAGTTATGTCACTGTTACTGGCTGAAGTTTTTGAAAAACAAAATCCTCCCGATGCTATCGCAGTGACAGCTGGGCCAGGACTACTCACCTCACTGCTCGTCGGTGTTGAAACAGCAAAAACACTTTCATCACTCACAAACATCCCCCTCATTCGTACAAACCACATGGAAGGCCACATCTACGCAAACTGGATCGAACAAGAGCACGACATCCAATTCCCCGCTTTGGCCCTTATCGTTTCCGGAGGCCACACCGAACTCGTCCTCATGTCATCTCACACAACATACAAAAAAATCGGTGAAACAGTTGACGACGCAGCAGGAGAAGCGTTCGACAAAGTCGGAAAACTCATCGGACTCACGTACCCAGGCGGACCAAAAATCTCCAAACACGCAGAACAAGGAAATCCCGACACAATCAAACTCCCCCGCCCCATGATCGATTCTGACAATCTCAATTTCAGCTTCTCAGGATTAAAAACAGCAGCCAAACTCTACATTGAAAAAAACCCTGACCTCAACATCGCAGATTTTTCCGCCTCACTCGAACAAGCAATCGTCGACGTACTCGTTTCCAAAACACTCAGAGCAATCGCAGAACACAACCCAAAAACGGTAGTCCTCGGAGGTGGCGTTGCTGCAAATAAAAAACTGCGAGCAACACTCACAGAAAAAATAGATCCTCTTCCAGAAACTACATTCATTGCACCGCATATCCCCTACTGCATGGACAACGCAGCTATGATCGGATCAGCCGCTTACTTCAAAGCACAAAAAGATGGATATACGGATTGGAAAGACATCACCGCAGATCCGGTCTGGGAACTACCAAAATAAAAAACGGCGCAAGCCGTTTTTTACTGCCCCCTGCTGCCTGCCCCTTGCTGCCTATTCAATAATCTCAACTCCGCCATCACCTACCAACTCCTCAATCTGAGCAGTCGTCGTAGAATCAACACAGGTTGCAAATCCACTATCAATAATCTTCAATCCTTTCACGCCAGGAATTTTCACATACACATTGTAATTCCCCGGACGTGTGGTTACTAATTTTTTAACTTGATCCAAATCATCCAATCCTGAAGACAGCACGCGAATCACCATAGCAGGCTTCACATACTGATGACCTCGATCCACGTCTGTAGAACTCGTAATCTCAATTTCTTCTTGTGGTGGATGCATTAACATATACACATCTTCTTCTAACGTCTCTGCAGTCACACGACACATACGCTCAGCCAAAATCTTCGCCTCATCATCTCGATCAGACTTCTTACCCAACACAGCCAACATTTCACCTTCTTCACACAAAGATTTGTACCCTTCAAAGATCTTGGGGAACACCACCACCTCAAGCGCACCTGTCGTATCCTCAACTCCCAAAAACCCCATCTCCGCACCCTTTTTCGTGATCACCTTTTTAAATGTCTGCACTACACCAGCCACACACACCCACGGATCATCATTATCTCGCTCAGGATCAGTAACGGACGAAACCAAATCCAACTCTTTAACCCCTACTGCTTCCAAGGCTTTCGCTGGATGAGACGACACATACAACCCCAATAAATCCTTCTCCCAGGCCAACATCTCAGACTCAATTAACGGCGGCGCATCAGCCAGTGTAATTTTCATTCCTCCCAACGCACCTCCAAATAAACTCGACTGCTGAGAAAGCTGAATCGCACCAATCTCTTTTGAAAACGTTAAAATACGCTCGACATTACCGAGCAAAATATTTCGTTCACCGAAACAATCCATCGCACCAGATTTAATCAAACTCTCTACTGATTTTTTATTTAAATCTTTATCTCGTACGCGCGTCAAAAAATCTTCCAAATCAGCATACTTCCCATTCTCTTTCCGTTCGAGAATTATAACTTCAGTAATATGATCACCAACATTCTTTACCGCACCCAACCCAAAACGAATACGGGGTTGGTTTGCTTCTGTCACCACACCAAACGATTTAAAACTCTCATTCACATCAGGCGGCAGCACCTCAATCCCCATCGTCTCACACTCATGCACATTCACCGCAACCTTATCCAAATCATGCGATTCACAAGAAAGCACAGCAGCCATATACTCCTCTGGGAAATTCGCCTTCAAATAAGCAGTCTGATACGCAACCATCCCATAACTACAGGCATGCGCTTTATTAAACCCATACGCCGCAAACGGTTCAATCTGCTTCCACAACTCAACAACAGTCTCTTTCTTCATCCCCCCCTCAAGCGCACCTTCAAAAAACTTATTTTTCTGCTTCGCCATTTCCTCAGGAATTTTCTTACCCATCGCCTTACGCAATTTATCCGCCTCACCCCAATCGTATCCAGCCAGCTTAATCGCGATCATCATCACATCATCCTGATACGTAATAATTCCATACGACATATCCAAAATATCCTCCAATCGCGGATCCAGATACTTCACCTTTGAAGGATCACGTTTTCGCTCAATATACTCAGGAATCATTTCCATCGGCCCTGGACGATACAGCGCAACCATAGCCATAATATCTGTAATTTTCTCTGGCTGTAGATCCTTCAAATAACGCGTCATCCCCGCACCAGACAACTGAAACACACCCTGTGTTTCACCGCGGGACAACATATCAAACGTATTTTTATCATCAAGAGGGATCGTTTCTAAATCAATATCAACATTCTGTGTTTTCTTAATGTAACGCATCGCCTCCTCCAAAATCGACAAATTACGTAGTCCCAAGAAATCCATCTTCAACACACCCGCATTCTCAACAGATTTCATTTCATACTGCGTCACAATCTTCTCTCCACCTGGCTCGCGCTGCAACGGAGTATAATCAACAAGCGGAGTCGGCGAAATAACCACACCAGCAGCATGCACACTGACATGACGCGCACATCCCTCAATCTTCTGAGCTAAATCAATCAACCGCTTAATCTCTTTATCTTCGTCATACACCTTCTTCAAATCAGGAGTAATCTCAAGCGCCGTCTTCAGTGTCATCGGAAAACCTTGTGAACCCGTCGGAACCAACTTCGCAATCTGATCAACTCGACTATATGAAACACCCAATGCACGCCCCGTATCACGCAACGATGCACGCGCAGCCATCGTTCCAAAAGTACAAATCTGCGCAACCTTATCAGCACCGTATTTATCCGTCACATACTTAATAACTTCACCACGACGATAATCCGCAATGTCAGCATCAACATCAGGAGGTGATGGTCGAAATGGATTCAAGAAACGCTCAAACGGAAGCTTGTAATGCATCGGATCAATATTCGTAATATCAATACAATAACTCACCAAAGAACCCGCCGCAGAACCTCGAGTCGTTGTAACAACTTTATTATCCTTCGCCCAAATCAAAAAATCAGACACCACCAAAAAGTATGGCGCGTATCCTCTATCATTAATAATCTTCAATTCATATTCAACACGCTCAGTATATTCCTTTTGCTTCTCTTCCGAATATTTCGCCCGTAAACCATCATAAACCAACCGACTCAACTCACTAACATGAGTCGTACCCTCCGGAATTTCAAAATCTGGAAAATGCCACTTGCCTAATGGAATATCGACATTACATCGCCGTGCAATCTTTACTGTATTTTCAATCGCCTCAGGAACATGAGAAAATCGACTCAAAATATCTTCATAGGTATTCAACGATCGATCCACGTGCTGCATCGTATAACGTCCCGGCTGATCAATATTCTTACCATCCTTAATACAACCCAAAACGTCCTGAGCTTCATTATCATCCGGATTCAAATAATGCACGTCGCGCGTAACGACCGTACCTAGCCCGTTGCGCTTCGCGGCCTCAATCAATGCATTATTTACATTCATCTGCCCCTCCATCTCTGGATGATCCTGCAACTCCAAAAAGAAATTCTCTTTTCCAAAACAATCAACGTACCATTTAATTTTTTCATCAACGCGCTCATCCGCCGCACCTTGTGCAATCAATTGCGGAACTTCTCCACCCATACAACCAGACAACGCAATCACTCCTTTAGAATATTTTTGTAACAATTCTCGATCAACACGAGGTCGATAATAAAAACCCTCAAGATGACCCAAACTCGAAAGCTGCATCAAATTCCGATACCCCTCAAATGTCTCTGCCAACAAAACCACATGTGCAGCTCGATTATCAATTTTGTGCCTTTTATCGAAACGTGTATCCACCGCAACAAACAACTCACACCCAATAATCGGTTTTACTTCCTCTTTCTGGCACGCCTCAAAAAACTTAATCATCCCATACATGCTTCCATAATCCGTCAAAGCCAAACTCGAAAAACCCCGCTTCTTCGCGGTTTTCACTAATTCCTTAATTTTTGGTAATCCTGTTAAAAGTGAAAAATGAGAATGCACATGCAAATGCACAAATTTCTCCTGAGAATCCACCTTATTGATATCTGGATCATTATCACTCATGTGCGTAGATCTTACACCCTGAACCCCTTCACATCAATGTGTATAATTCATCCATTACCCTTGACATAACCAACAAAAAATGATAGCTTACAAAGTCGTAATAAGGAGAATAGACAATGACTGAAGTGCTTATCCCAGAAAACAAAGAAGCAGCAGCTGGTGCTGCCATACAAGCAGTAAACACAGATATCGACGAGGTTATCAACGAGGCTTCAGCAGAACAGCTGAAATTAATCCTTGAAGGCGCATCATGCCTAGCCGCCGCACTCCGCTGTCAACTTAAAACATACGGAGTCGAAAGAAGACTTGACCCAAACCTCAAATTGGACGTGACATGGCTCCGAAAGACCACAGAGCGAATGCATTGGTACTGCACACTACGCAACCTAGCAAAGACACGGCTCGAAGAACTCACACCATGACCCACTACTAAAAATAACTCAGTATGACAAAAACCGCCCACGGGCGGTTTTTATTTTATTTGAAACTTATTTTTTCTTTGTTGTTCTCCGTTTGGGTTTCTCATCCTCATCAGCCATAAACTTTTTTTCAATTGCTTTACCTACAACTTTCGTGATTCCACTTGCCACAACCGCCATTCCTCCAGCCATCGTCTCCATTCTATCTCGAATTGTTCGTACTGCTTCATCTAATCGCCCTCCATATTCCCGAACTTCTTCTATTACCTCATTCGCATTCTTAATCAATCGACCCACATAATACAGCGTCCAACATAAAAAAACTGCAACCCACAAGGCTACAAATGCAAGCACAACGTACAAAATATCTTTTGATGATTCAATCATATATTTCTAATTCACATTCATTATAACAAAACAAAGGAATTTATAACATCCTCATCTGGTGATAACCTCCAGAACAAGGCACACACAATATGATTATTTCCGCACCTCAGCACCTAACTTCTTGAGAGCCTTTTCTAATGCAGCATGCGCTTCATCCGCCTCTTCCATCGATAATGTTTTTTCTGGATTCAAATATTCTATATGAAACGCCATAGATTTTTTAGAATCTGGAACTCCTTTTCCTTCGTACACATCGAATAGTTCCGCGCCGACAATCAAGTCATGCGCACTACGCATCACCTTTTCTAAATCTTTATACAAAACTTTTTTATCAACGAAAAATGCAATATCACGCTTCACACCGGGAAACTCTGGAATTGCAGTAAATGATTTCTGCTGCGTGACTAATCCAGCCAATCCACTCATTGCAAGCTCACACACCACAACAGAACCCTCAATCCCAAATTGCTTTAATACGTGTGGATGCACTTCACCCACCACACCAACTTCTGGGATTTCTGCACTTCGCCCTGGATGCAGCATGTGATGCGCCGCAGCTTGATAGTCAGCAGTCGTCAAACCATCCAAAACACTTTTCAATTGATAAAACAGCGGTGTTGTCGGTTTCGCATCCCACATAACACATACGAGTTTCATATCTTCTTGTGGCAGCCCATCAGCCTTCGTATACGTGTTAGCAACCTCAAACATACGCACACTCGTCGCATGCGATGTATTACGAGCCACAGAAAGCAACGCGCTCGGAATAAGAGATGTTCTCAAATATTCCCCATCAACAGAAAGTGGATTCAAAATATGCACGGCCTCATGGATTGACTCACCAGACTTTGTAAGATCATCCGCACCAACCATCGAATAATTAATCATCTCTGAAAAACCTTTTCCAACCAATCGATTCTCTAACATCTTACGCAGACCAAATAATGGATCTGTCTCAACCTGCGAAACTCCCATCGGAATCGTTCCTTCAATATTATGATATCCATAGAGCCGCGCAATCTCCTCAACAAAATCTCGAGAATCTTCAATATCACCATCGCGCCAAAACGGCACCTCCACCTTCCACGTTTTTGACCCTGAAACTTTGAAACCCAACCTCTCTAACATTCCTTTCGCTCGTTTTTCATCAATCACAAACCCAGCAAGACGTTCAATATCCGCTGTATCAAATGTATATGTTAACGGTTTATATGCAGACTTAGCCGTATCAACAACCTCAGAAACAACAGAACCTCCAGCCAACTCCAATGTCAACTCAACCGCTCGTTCCAATGCGCGCTGTGTCGCAAAAGACGACAATCCTTTTTCAAAACGCATCTGAGATTCAGAAAACAGCAAAATAGATCGCGCCCCTTTCCGCACCGTAACTTTTTCAAAATTCGCAGCCTCCCATGTCACTGATGTTGTTTCGTCTGAAATCGCTGTTGATTTTCCACCCATCACACCAGCCAGTGCAATCGGTTTATGTGAATCCGCAATCACCAACATCGATGGATCCAACTCATATTCATTATCATCTAACGCATCCAACTTCTCCCCTTCTTTCGCATTTCGAACCACAATCTCATCAACCTTCGCTGCATCAAATGCATGCAACGGCTGGCCCATCTCAATCATGACGTAATTTGAAATATCAACCACATTACTGATCGATTTAATCCCCGCTTTCAGCAGAGCACTCTGCATCCATTTCGGCGACGGACCAATCTTTACGCCCTCAACTTTCACCGCTTGATAACGAGGACACAATTTCGCATCCTTCACCGTTACCTTCAGCTTTTCCTTTCCTGCTTTAATCGCTTTCGTTTTCCTCAATTCATATGTCTTCCCATCAATCGCAGCCACCTCACGAGCAACACCCTCCATACTCATCACATCCACTCGATTACTCGTCACCTCAATCTCATACACCGTATCATTCAAATCAAGCGCCTCAGCCAGCGGCGTTCCAGCCTGCGCATCAACTCCAGACAAATCCGCAATATCACGCTCGCCATGTACGAATAGTTTTTCTAAAAAGATTTCGCTCGCACCACAAATCATCCCATAACTTTCCTCTCCTCTAATTTTTGTCTTCTCCAAAAAGACAGGCTCACCTTCACCATGCCACAACACCGAAGCACCAGGCTTCGCGACCGCAACTTTCATACCCGCAGCAACATTCTCTCCTCCGCACACAATCTGCGCCTTCTTGCCACCAATATCAGTCACCACCAACTTTAGTTTGTCTGCATTAGGATGTGGCTTCACCTCCACAATCTCTCCAACCACCATCTCGTCGAACTTCGCGCCCCAGGCAACTACATGCTCAACAGTACTTCCATGCAAACTTAAAAGATCAGCCATTTCCTCAGCTGATTGCTTTGTTTTTACTAAATCTTTAAGCCAATTATACGATGCAAACATTTCCATACTTTTCACCACGTCATCCTGAGCATTTTAGCCGAAGAATCTCGTCAACATATCAACGGGATCCTTCGACTTCACTCGATCTTTCCGCTCAGGATGACGCATTGTTACTGTTTTATATTCAAAAGAATGACAGCCAAAACGGCACACACAACACCGACATAATTCAGCGTTGTTAATTTCTCCTTCAACACCATAACACCCAACCCAGTTGCAAATACAATATTCAGCACACCCAACGTAATCATCGTTTTACTTAATGGATAACGTGACAATACATACACCTGCAACGCCAACGCAACAAACGGCACGATCATCACACCCAAAAACGGAACACTCTTCAACAAACTCCAATTCCATCCAATTTCTTCAACATAAATTTTCTTTCCCAAATCTGAGAGAGAATACGTCGCCTGAACGAGGAATAATAACAAAACATTCATAATATAAATTTAATTCATCAAATGGGATGAGATGAGCGAAGCTGGACTGAGAAACGCCGCGAGGGCTATCGAGTCATAGCTTGAACAAGTTTCGAGGGAAGCAAGCTCATATCGCCCATTTCATGAATTAACTCATTAAAATTGTTTTAAGAATCGTACATCATTCTGATACATCATACGCATATCGGGAATACTCACCCCACCACCCATCATCGCGATACGTTCAACACCAAAACCAAACGCAAACGCACCATATTTTTTCGGATCAACACCACCAGCCTTCAAAACATGAGGATGCGTCAAACCAGCACCAGCCAACTCAACCCAACCACCCTTACACACACGACAGTTCTCTCCCGTTCCTGCGCACACATCACAATCAATATCAATTTCAAATGACGGCTCAGTAAATCGGAAATTATATGGACGATATCGAATCTTACGATCCTTACCGAAAAAACCATATAAAAAATGCTCTACTGTTCCTTTCAAGTCTGCGATCGTAATCGAATCACCAACACAAAAACCTTCCACCTGATGAAACATCGGCACATGTGATGCATCTGCCTGCCGACGATACACACGCGCGATATTAATAATCTTCAAAGGCACATCATGTTCTTCCAATAACCGAACCTGAGCATTCGATGTGTGAGGAGTCAAAACCTGTTTCCCATACCGCTTCGAAACATGCTCATCAATAAAAAACGTTTCCCAGTCATCACGAGCTGGATGCTCTTTAGGCATATTCAATGCCTCAAACGCATAATAATCCCAATCAACCTCAGGAGCACTCACACGAGAAAAACCAATCGTAGAAAATATATCAACAATTCGGTTAATGGTTTGCGTGACCAAATGCAAACTCCCCTCCTGCTGCGAAACACCAGGCGCCGTCACATCAATCCACTCTTCCTGTGCTATCGCATCAAACCGAGCTTTCTCTAATGCAGATTCTCGCGCAACCAATGCAGCCTCTAACTCCTGCTTCACCTGATTTGCAACCTGCCCCATTTCCTGACGTGCCCCACCATCCAAATCCTTCAAACCCTTCAATAGCTTTGTTAACTCACCTTTACGACCCAAATAGACAACACGAAGGTCTTGTAGTGCATCTGCATCACCAACTTTTTCAATTGCCTTCAACGCAGCATTTTTAATTTTCTCTAAATCTTTAATCATACTTTTACTTGTCATTCCAAGTCACAGCTTGTCATCCTCGCAAATGCGGGGATCCAGTCTTTATGCACAACCGCTGGATTCCCGCCTTCGCGGGAATGACAGCCAGAAAAACTTCGCAGAACATCTCACACTCTATCCAAACAAATTCCCGAGTCGTGCTACATCCTTCACCGTCACCACAACAATCAACAACATCAACAGCGCAAAACCCACGATGTGAGCCAACTGCTCTGACTTCGGATTAACTGGCTTCCCTCGCAACAATTCAATACCGATAAACAACAACCGACCACCATCAAGCGCTGGAAACGGAATCAAATTCAACACACCCAAATTCACAGACAAAATAGCAATGAACTGAATCATGTGACGATATCCCAACTCTGCAACCTCGCCAGTTATAACTGCAATCCCAACTGGCCCAGCAACATCACCCGACACCCCCTTACCCACAATCAATCCTTTTATCAAATCATACAACCCGACAACCACACTTTTTCCAAACACACCTGTTTTAATTGCCCCCTGCACAATCGCTTCCCCAGGAGGATATGACACCATTCCTGTTTCAATTAAACCAACACCGATCC
>CAZHXK010000024.1:0-18128 GCA_964536565.1 uncultured Gammaproteobacteria bacterium | reverse complement strand
CTCGTCACTCCGACAGACACCAGACATCCCTGGTTTGGTTACACCTGTCTCGTAGCAAGTGAAGTGGATGATGAACATGTCATGTTCCACAGAGAAGAGATCAAAAACGTTAGTCAACGCATTAAGAAAAATGAGTTGGCAAAAGTAACTGATCGCAGCGCAACAGGACTAGCACGTTCCATAGGACGCCAGCTCTTCCGCACACGACGATAACCGCACCCCCAGTCAATTCGGCTGGGTTTTTTTGTACCACACATTTCTCAATTCTACATTCCAGCCTCAATCTCCATCAAACGATTATACTTCTCAACACGCTCTGAGCGAGAAAGCGAACCTGTTTTAATATACTCCGCTCCAACCGCCACAGCTAAATCCGCAATCATCGTATCCCCCGTTTCTGCAGAACGATGCGAAATAGAAACCTTGTAACCATGCTTCTGCGCCAACTGAATTGTTTCAATAGTTTCAGTAAGCGTTCCAATTTGATTTACTTTAATCAATATTCCGTTACTCGCATCTATCTTAATCCCTCGAGCAAGTCGCTCTTTATTTGTCACATAAAAATCATCCCCTATCACACTCGCATGATGACTTACCCCCGCAGCCTCAATACGCACCATGGAATCATGCCAATTCTCCCAATCATCTTCATCCAGCGGATCCTCTACAGACACAAACGGATATTTTTTCATCCATTTCACAATCTGCGAGGTCATCTTTTTTGCCGTCAACTTCTTACCCTCAAAATGATATACTCCATTTTTATAAAACTCACTTGCAGCAACATCCATCCCAAAAAATACATCCTTGCCCAACGTATATCCAGCCTGTTTTACTGCCTTTGCTATTAAAGCCAGCGCTTTGTCAGAACTTGAGATGTCAGGAGCAAAACCACCCTCATCACCCACACCCGTCACTTGCCCCATCTTATGCAACACACGCTTAAGTTCATGAAAAATCTCAGCACCAATTCGAACTTGCTCAGAAAACTGCTTATGCTGCGGAACAATCATAAATTCCTGCACATCCAAACCATTATCAGCATGCGCTCCCCCATTAATAATATTCAGCGTCGGCATCGGAAGCTTCCAGCCTTTTATCTTTAGCTTGTATGCTTGTCGAATATATTTATACAACGGAATACCTTTCTCTAAAGCAGCTGCGCGTACACACGCCAAACTGACACCCAAAATAGCATTAGCGCCCAATCGCTTTTTATTCTCAGTCCCATCCAAATTAACCATCGCCCAATCAATCTTCCGATGATCAAACACACTCATCCCACGGAGTTTTTTTGCTATAGGCCCTTCAATATTTCGTATGGCCTTTCGCACTCCTTTCCCATCATACCGCTTCCCACCATCCCGCAACTCCCATGCCTCATGTGCACCAGTTGATGCTCCTGATGGCACCGAAGCAACTCCAACAGCACCTTTCTTCGTTGTCACCCACACACGGACTGTCGGGTTCCCTCTCGAATCAAGAATCTCAAGTGCTTTGATCGATGTAATTGCGGACATAGTATAAAAATTATTTTTTCTTATTCTTTTTTAAAGCCGTCAGCGCAGGCAATTCCTTCCCAGCCAAATACGAAAGCATCGCACCCCCACCGGTCGATAGAAACGAAATTTGCTGATCTATATTTAATGACTTCACAACTTGCAATGTCTCACCTCCACCAGCAATTGTCTTCGCTGATGACCCTGCAAAGCACCGCGCGATTTCGTTCGTTCCTTTGGCATAACGCTTATCCTCAAACATTCCTAACGGACCATTCCATACCACCGTTTTCGCAAATGTAACCATATCACAATAATGAGCACTGGTTTTTGGCCCAATATCCATAATCGTATATGTACTTGGATCTTCTCGAGACACACGCAAATCAACCACCTCCACACGCTTTCGTTTTTTATGATACACCACAACATCATGAGGCAATCGAATGTGATCGTGTTTTAAAAGTCCTTTCATTTGCTTACGCAATTTGGAATCAATTTCATCTGATGGCTCATCTTGAGCAACCGAATAAAACTTATTCGCCAACACACCACCAAGTAATATAGCATCACACTTATCCAACAAATTCAAAATCACCGGAACTTTTGTTCTTGCTTTCACACCACCCATAATAATAACGAACGGATGTTTCGGTTTCTTCACCAACTTTTCCATCTCCTTAACCTCTTCGATCATCAACAACCCAGCATATGAAGGCAACAACCCAGCAACCCCAACCATTGATGCAGACGAGCGATGAGAAACACCAAACGCATCATTCACATATATATCAGCCAAACTCGCCAGCCACTTTGAAAACTCAGGGTCATTACTATCTTCTCCTGGATGAAACCGAACATTCTCCAACATCGCGATTTCTCCATCCTGAAGCTTCGTGCATTTCTCTGAAACCTCGTCATCGAAGCCATCAACAAACTTCACATTCCGTCCAACCTCGCGTTCCAAATACCGAGCCGCTGCTTTCAAAGACAAATCCTTATCAACTTTTCCCTCAGGTCTTCCACGATGAGCAACCACGATCAAACGCGCACCTAATTTCGTTAAAAAAATAATAGTCGGAACAACTTCGTCCAATCGAATCGTCCCTTTACTCAACACACGACCTCGAGAAACCGGCACATTCGCATCAATACGAAGAAGTACTCTTTTTCCGTGTAATTGTCTTAATCGATGAATGGATATCATAGCACTTATTGTATCATAGTTTGACATATTCGTATGTGACCGATATAACATGTGCAGGAGGATGTTACGTTTAAGCAACCCAGAGAGTACCTCACTCTCCCACCCTCTATCCCCCTCCGCTTTACGTATTCACCCTCTCCCCTTCGCCGTGTTCTTCTATTATCGATAAGAGGCGCACTTACCGCTATATATTAGAACACCACTTACACTCGCTCTACGGAGCACCTCGCGAACCACACGGTTCGCTTTTTTTATCCAAACAAAAAACGGCCGAAGCCGTTTTCAAACACTAGTATGCAAGCCCCACCTGCTCAACTGTGTAATCATCCACTCCCTGTGGCAATTCTAATGCACTCTTTCCATCCTTATCTCGTACAAACGAATAATGCAAAACCCATTTATTATTGTAATACGGTGTAACAAACATTGGCGTCGTGGACGGCGGAGCATCGCGCCACACCAAATCATAGTTGTTCAAAATACGCTCAGCCAAAGATGGATAAAACGTATATCCAGGTTTCGTTGGATCAGTCAGTTTTCGCGAAAACCACACCTGCGCAAACTGAACATCATTCTCACCCATAGAATCCATCACCTCATGAGTAAAATTTAATCGTTTTGGCTGTACTGTTTTAATAACAACATTTGAATAGCCCGGAACCTTATCCATATCTGTTCGAGCACTCCATGTCTGCGTTTTTCCAACCTTATCTCCTCCCCAACTCGAGTATGAATCGGCCCAAAACAACGTCGATTTTGTAAATACAGGCGAATTATACGCACCAGCAGAAACCACCCCAACTCCAACTGCAAGCGAAAATAACGCAATAATTCCGATTCGAATATATGTATTCATAAACTATATATTAGTCGCCCACGTTGACATCATCACAGCATGATGTCAATAGATATGATACAATGCAGGCATAAACATAACTATACCCTCTACCCTCTACCCTCTACCCTACACGCTAAACCCTATTTCTATGAATATTGCCATCAACGGTTTTGGACGCATCGGCCGAGCTGCGTTTAAAATATTGTCAGAAAAAAAAGGCGTGAATATCGTTGCTGTTAATGATCTTGGCAGCATTGATAACTTAGCCTACTTACTTAAATACGATTCCGTATACGGCGTTTGGGATAAAAAAATCTCATTTGAAAAAGGATTCTTAAAAGTTGAAAACAAAAAAATTGCAATCCTATCAGAACGAGACCCGAAACGATTGCCATGGAAAAAAATGAAAGTAGATGTTGTAATTGAAGCTACCGGTGTGTTTACAAACAAAGACGCCATGACCCTCCACAAAAAAGCCGGAGCAAAAAAAGTAATCCTGTCAGCTCCCGCAAAAGGCGAGGGAGTCGCAACTGTAGTAAAAGGCGTGAATGATGACGAACACGCAGGAAAAGCACTCGTATCAAATGCATCATGCACAACAAACTGCGTCGCACCCGTGACAGACGTCATCGATCAAGCATTTGGCATAGAGCGCGCAGGCCTCACGACAATTCATGCATATACATCCGGACAAGGGCTTGTCGACGGACCAACCCCTCCAAGAAAATCTGATTTCAGGCGCGGGCGCGCATCCGCAGTAAACATGATCCCAACGACAACCGGCGCTGCAAAGGCAACTACGCTCGCAATCCCAAAACTCGCTGGCTTATTTGATGGCATCGCTATTCGCGTCCCAGTGACCGCCGGATCACTCTCAGACATGACATTCCTCGTCAACAAACAAACAACCGTAGAAAAAGTAAATGCAGCACTCAAAAAGGCCGCACGCGGAAAACTCAAAGGAATCCTTGAATGCACTGAAGATCAGCTCGTCTCAAGCGACATCGTTGGCACAACCGCATCAGCGATCGTTGACCTCGCATTCACAAAAGTCATTGGCGGAAACTTCGTCAAAATTCTTGCCTGGTACGACAACGAATGGGCATACGCAAACAGACTCGCAGAAATGACAGTCAAAATTGGAAAAACAAAATAAAACCACCAAACAAAAAACGCCCAGTTGGGCGTTTTTCTAAACCCTAAACCCTCATTTATTCCCCAATCGCCAATCGTGAGAAATGCGCGATACGCAAGTTCTCACCAAGAGAAAGTACTCTTGATTGCATATACTCTTCAACAGTCTTTGAATCATCTTTCAAGTACTCCTGCTCCAACAAACACACTTCCTTGTAGTACTTATCAATCTTACCATCCAAAATCTTATCTACGATCTCTACTGGCTTGCCCTGCACCTCTTCCATATAAATCTCACGTTCTTTTGCAACAACTGCATCCGGAACTTCATCTCGAGAAATATACAATGGATTCATAGCTGCAACATGCATCGCAACATCTGAAACCATCTCTTGAAACTGCTCATTCCGCGCAACAAAATCTGTCTCACACTGTATTTCAACCAACACACCGATCTTCCCTTCACCATGAATATAAGAACCGACAGAACCGTGATTGGTATCACGAGATGCTTTCTTTGCAGCTTTAGCTGCACCAGATTTTCGCAAGATGTCGATTGCGCCCTCTGCATCGCCATTGGATTCATCAAGCGCTTTCTTCACTGCTAACATTCCTGCACCTGTTTGTTCTCTCAGTTGAGAAATCAATTTCACGTCCATACATTTTGATATTTAAGTTTTTATTTCTTTGGAGTTTCTGCTGCTGGCTTTGCATCATCTTTCACCTCAGCTTTTGCTGTTTCCTTCGCTGCTGCAGCTTTTGCAGCCTCTGCCTTCTTTACCTCCAATGCTTTTGCAGCTTCTTCAGCAGCTTTCACAGCCGCGATTCCTGCAGTTTGTTTTCCTGCAACAACAGCATCTGCAACCAACTTTGTAAGCAATGCGATAGATTTTACAGCATCGTCATTACCTGGAATTGGATGAGTTACCTGTTCAGGATTGATATTTGAATCACAAATCGCAATAACTGGAATCCCTCGAACCTGCGCTTCCTTAATCGCTGTTTTCTCCTTTCGCACATCAAGCACGAACAACGCATCTGGAATCTTTGTCACGGTTTTCAAACCAGCCAACAAAGGATTCTTCTTCTGAATCATCTTTTCAAACCCAACACGCTCTTTCTTTGTGTACTTCTCCCACGCATCTGTACCTTGATCGGCCAACAATTTTCGATACACATCAAGCATTGGCTTCATTGCTTCAAAGTTTGTAAGCAATCCACCTAACCAACGTCGTGTAACAAACGGCATACCTGCACGAGTCGCTTCAGCCTCCACAATAGGTTGTGCCTGACGCTTCGTTCCAACAAACATAATTTGCTTACCATCTGCTGCAAGCTTCTCAACGTATGCCAAAACAGTTTCGAGTCGCTTTTGTGATTCCTCCAAATCAATAATATGCACACCTGATCGTGCGCTATGGATGTACCAATGTGCTTTTGGATGCCACCGACCTGTCGAGTGACCAAAATGCACACCAGCCTTCAAAAGGTCCTTAAGACCTGGAATAGTTGCTGACATATATGTTCCTTAGTACCCCTCAGTAATCTGTGGACCCGTACCGGTTGGCTTGGGAGGAAGCACAGACATATTGTAAATATGACTGAGATAGTGATAAATAATGATGCGACGAGAATATCATGCACCCCATAAAATGTCAAACATTCGGGTCACCATGAAACACTTGCCAAAAAAACGCAATATTGCTATACTCCACTCGAAATATTCTGAATTTTATATATATGCAAACAGACATCCATCCAACATATAACCCACAAGCAACCTTCACATGCGCATGTGGAAGCGAATTTAAGGTAGGTTCAACACTCGAAAATTTCCAAACTGACATGTGTAACAACTGTCACCCATTCTACACAGGAAAACAGAAAATTGTTGATACTGCACATCGAATGGAAAAATTCGAAAAGAAAATGGCTGCCAAAGCAGAAACCATCGTTTCAAAGAAAGACAAGAAAGCAGCAGTCCGTGCCAAAAAAGAAGAACGTGGAGCACAGTCAAAATCAGAACAAAAATAGCTCCGTTGATACAAAGAAGGCTGTCCTCAGCCTTCTTTTTGTTTTATACTCTATCCTCAAAACTAAAATTTATTTTTACTTATGTTTGACTCAAAAAAATACAGAGATGAGCTAGCTCAACTCGATGAAGAACTCAGCAAACCAGATACTGTTCGAGACAACAAAAGAATGGCCACAGTCAATCGTGAATATATGCGTCTTAAAGAGCTCGTAGACACGATCAGTCTTTTTGACACACTCAACAAATCACTTCAAGAAGCACAAGACATCCTCAACACAAATGACGATGACGAACTAGTATTCATGGCTCAAGGTGAAGTTTCGGATCTACAAACAAGAATCGAAAAACTCGAAACTGAAATCACCCTACTTATTCACCCACCAGATCCAGACGATTCTCGTAATGTTATCATCGAAATTCGCGCCGGTACCGGAGGCGACGAAGCTGCGCTCTTTGCACACGACCTCTTAACAATGTATTCACGATTCGCTGAAACACAGAAATGGAAAGTAGAAATTTCCTCAATGAACAAAACAGAACTCAAGGGAATCAAAGAAGTTGTTGCAAAAATTGTTGGGAAGGATGTATATCGACTACTCAAATTTGAATCCGGTGTCCATCGTGTACAACGCATTCCTGAAACCGAGAAACAAGGACGTATCCACACCAGCACTGCAACTGTCGCCGTGCTCCCTGAAGTCGATGATATTGAAATTGAGATCAATCCTAAAGATTTGCGCATCGATACCTTCCTATCTTCAGGGAAAGGTGGACAGAACGTTCAAAAAAATGAAACGGCCGCACGTATCACACACATCCCAACTGGTATCGTGACTGCATCTCAATCTGAACGTTCACAGATGCAAAACAAAGAGCATGCCATGAACATGTTAAAAGCCAAGCTCTATCAAATGGAGAAAGATAAGCGCGATGAAGAACGAGCGAGTGATAGAAAAGGACAAGTTGGAACGGGATCACGCAGTGAAAAAATCCGTACATACAACTTCCCTCAAGACCGCGTCACAGATCATCGTATTACTAAATCATGGCATGGCATGGAAGGAATTTTAGCAGGAGATATCGAAGATATATTATCTACACTCTTCAAGGAGTCTGTTTCTCCATCCACAACCGAAAAAAACGACTGATAATTTAGTTAAATAACAGCCGGCTCTAGAGCCTTGACAATTCGCATCTGAGTGTATAGAATGCATGTAACGATCATTCAATTTGGCCTTGAACCTTCGGGGGATAAGTCAAAGGGTTCGTGTTGGTGGTCTTAAGGGGGGCTAAATCGGCTGCAAAAGAAACTGTGGTGTAGTTAAGCAGTTGCCGGTGAACCGCCCAAGATATTAAGACGTTCAGGGGTGTCTGATATCGCGATCAAAAGAAGTTGGATCTTTAGCACATACGTGACGATACACAAAACTACGCGTCGGAGTAAACTTGGAACTGAAACACCTTCGGGTTACTCTCTTTTCTCGGTCGACTCTTACATCTAAGTACAACGTGCGTTTAGTCACAACATGGCGCAGCCTCCGCGTTATACGGCGTTCCTCCTTTCGCTAGGAAAACGTGAGTGGAAACGAGATCAACTTGCCAACACGGGCCCACCTTTCATACGGATCATGCATACGCGTGATCCTTTTTTTATTCTTGACTAAGTACCTCTTTTTATACAGAATAGTATTCTTATGACATGTGAAGAAGAAATTTTGAAGGCACATATACTCAAACTTGATCGAAGTTGGATCATCACACATCCAGAACATGAGCTTTCCGCAACCGAACAAAAAAAATACGATGCATTATTGCATCGATTTCAAAACAGCGAACCACTGCCATATATCTTAGGTTACAAGGAATTCTACGGAAGAAAGTTCACTGTAAATAAACACACTCTCATTCCACGACCCGAAAGCGAACTCATCATAGATATCGTAAAGAATATTTCTAAAAAAATGAAACACCCACTCATTATCGATGTAGGAACTGGATCCGGCTGCTTAGCTATTACAACATCATTAGAAATTCCTCACGCCAATGTCGTCGCAACTGATATTTCTGAAAAAGCCATCGAGATTGCAAAAGAAAACGCAACCAGATTACAAACCAATCTACATTTTTACTCAGGCAATTTACTGGAGCCAATTAACACACTCCCATCAAAATCAACAGAATCACTTGTCTCTCAAAAAGATATTATCGTGATGGCAAACCTTCCATATATTCCAACAGACGAATGGAAGACACTCGAGCCGCACGTAAAAAAACATGAGCCTCAGACTGCCCTGGATGGAGGAAGAGACGGCCTAGATTTTTATCGAGAACTTTTTACACAAATCCCAAACAAAAAATTTCACATCTTGTGTGAAATTATGCCTGATCAAGGCGAAGCATTTTCAAATATTATTCCTTCTGATACTCACATGACCATCCACAAAGATCTAGCTGGTCATGACCGCATTGCACATCTCATCACTTGCTCACCGTAGACGTAATAGACCATCCTGTCGGCAACACAGAAACCCATGTTGTCCCACGAGCAAACGAAATTTCCTCCCCACCCTCATCAAGAAAACGAGTTGTTTCATTACTACTTGAACGACTCCATGTCGCATCCACCTTCTCCCCCGCTCGATACACAACAGCATCCCCCTCACCCACCGTCACAACAGAACGACGCAATTTATTATCAATAACAGACATTGGCGCAAACACAATCACAACATTTGCAGCAGCAACCACATCATCGTCATCTCGAAATGGACGACCTGATTGTCGACGAACATACAACCCCGTCTCAAAATCATACGTCCACGAAATATCCAACTCACCAAACACATATGAGGGCGACACACGTGATTCAGTCTCTACATCATCATACAGCAACGGAGTAAACGCAGCTTCCGCAAACTCGTATGATTCTGCAGCTTCTAAAATCAACTCACCAGACGTCATAGCATTATGAGGCGCATAACGAGATCGATCTCTCCAATAATACTGACCACGATTAAACTCATTCAAAGACGGAATAAAACCTTCACTAATCATGTCCAAAGCTTCTGGTGAACCTCCAACATGCATAATGCGCGCATCATAAGACTTTGCGACACTCAAAAAATATGGACGGACACTTCGAACAGGTCCAATCGTAACATCCTCATTTATATATCCAAGATCATACAAAGCCATCAAGCGCGTACGCGCTCCCTCAACCGGCATTTCCCACACCATCTGCGCATCAGTTAATCCCTTGTGAGGCCATGCTTCAGGTGCATTATCAAACATAACTGCTGCAACAGTCGATGTCGCCAACTCTTGCACCAACACACCATCGAGCGGACGCGGATACACCTCAACACGCACACCTGTGTCCTCATCTACAATCACCGTCGGCCCAGGCAAACCACGAACCAACCCTCGAATCTGATCTTGATACGTCCACAACACCCAACCAGCTACAGCCAAAAACAGCATGCCGTACACGAACTGCTTTGCTACCATTTTAGATGTCATCCAAGGTCCAAACATAAACGTATCTTATCATCTTTCCACCAAACAAAAAACCGAGCTGTTAACTCGGTTTTTCTATTTTATTCTGATTTCTTTTCCTCAGCTTTTGGTTCTTCCGCTCCATCTTCACCACCCTCTTCTTCAGTCTTTCCTTTTTCTGTCACATCAACTGCACTGATATCCTCAATCACTTCACTATCAAGCGCCTCAATCTCTTCTTCACTACGAGGCTCCTTCACAGTCGCAATCAACTGATCACCATCTGTCAAAACAGTATGAGCGTCTGAAAGATTCAAATCACGAACATAAATCGAATCCTCAAATGTTGCCAATACTGACAAATCAACTTCAATTTCTGAAATCAAATCTGTTGGCAAACACTCAACATCAACTCCATCAATCTGTGTTGTAAGCGTACCATTCATTCCCTTTACCGCCATCGACTCTCCAATAAATGAAAGCTTCACTGAGGCAGTAATTTTCTTTTTCATATCAACACGCTTCAAATCAACATGTCGTAATCGCATCGTTACCGGATGAATTTGAATATCTCCGATCAAGGCTTTTTCAGTAGAACCACCTTCTATAACCACATCAACCAATGAAGATGTTCCTGCTTTTTCGTACAACTTCACAAATTCTAATGAATCGATAGTCAAAGGAACTGAATCTTCCTTCAAGCCATACAAAACAGCCGGGTTTTTACCCGTCTTTCGAATATTCTTAACTTTTTTACCAAGCACAGTACGTTTTTGTGCCTGAAGTGTGAATGTCTGTGACATATTATATATCTTATATAAGGTCTCAACGAATATTCGCTAGTACCAATAGTGGCCGAATGATATCAAATTTCATGATAAATTGTCAAGCATTACAGGCGGATCGACGTCTTGGACGATTATACACAGATTATGCATAGATCTCAACAGACAACACAAGCAAAACCATAAGAACAGGCCCGAAAAATATAACCGAAGAAAAGTCAGCAATAACTCGTATATTTTCCCTGATACGAAAACAATCCCCTCTCAGGGATTGCGTTCGTCCTTCTTGTTTAAAAACTATTTCTCTACCGCTTTTTTCTTCTGCTTCATGGCAAACAGCAACGCAGAATTTTTATGATTCAACATCTGATGCAAATTCAATACATCATCCGGTGTAATAGGAGCTGAATCTCGCAAACGAACCACATCCTCAAAATTCAAATCTGTAACCATCACCACCTGAGAAACCCCAAGTTGCGACTGAAACACAAGTGCCAAACAATAGTGCAAACACTCTTCACATTGAAAATGAGACAACTGCGCTTCGTCACGCCCTTCCAACATCTTCCCGTTTTGAAGACGCGTCCCACATGAGGGACATCCAATCTCAACACGAGTGTGAGAATGCGATTGTTGTGAAGACGTAGACATAGAACTGAAGCTGTTAAGCCTTACATAAAGTTTAGCATGTTGTAGCTCGTGACGTAAGTAATTATATCCACACCTATCCAATCACATGCCCCATCTTACGCCTCGTATGTAAAAGCACTGTCAGCACAACACCGACCATCATATACTGCGCAATCAAACTCGAACCACCATATGATACAAACGGCAACCCAATTCCCGTTACCGGCGTAATCCCCATGTTCATACCCACATTAACCAACGTCTGAATCATCAGGATCGACAAAAATCCAACTAACACAAACATACCAAAATCATCTGAAGCATGTTGCGCACCAAGTAACAATCGCAACCAAATCACAAACAATAAAATTAAAATCACACTCGAACCAATAAATCCCAACTCCTCGGCAATCGCAGCGAAGATAAAATCGTTTCGAGACTCAGGTAAAAAACGAAGTTGACTCTGAGAACCGAACCCCAAGCCTTTACCAAAAAACTGACCAGACCCAACCGCAATAATAGATTGATTAACATTGTATCCCCTCCCAAGCGGATCACCTGCTGGATCCATAAAAGTCCGAATACGATCCTTCTGATAATCTTCAAACAAAAACACCCATGACATCGAAACTGCCAGCAAAGCAGCGACGACAAAAAACGTAAACTGCGTTCGACGAATTCCCGAAACAAAAACCATGACGATCCACATACCCATCATAATCATAGCGGACCCAGCATCAGGCTGCAGTACCGTCAGAGTAACCGGAATAGCCGTAATGACAAACGATCCAAATAAAAACCACCACGTTCTAAAATGATCGCGATTCCGAGCAAAAAAGTGAGACAAATGAACAAGCAGTGCAATCTTCGCAAACTCAACCGGCTGTAAAGAAAACCCTGCAATCACAAACCATCCAGTCGTTCCACGAATAGTATTTCCAAAAAACAAAACTGAAACCAACAACACGATCGCCACGATATACGCATACGTTGATGTTGATTTGAAAAACTCATATTGAAACCGCTGAAACAAAAAGATACAACCAATCCCTATACCAAACGCTATCAGCTGCTTTGTTAAAAACGGATATGATGCCAACTCCTGCCCACGATCCAAACTAAAGATCGCAATCAATCCAAAAATAGTAAGCGTCAAAACACTCGCAAGTACGATCCAATCAAGCTTCTGAATTGTTCGGGCAAATGGCTTCATATACGTATCTAATCAAAAAAAGACCCCGAGGTCGAGATCAATTTTGTGGATGCATTACGAACCTATCTCGATATATGCAGACTCATCAAAAATATCGAGATGAGGCAGAATCTCAACCTTCGTCGGTTTCACTCCTCTACTCAACGTATGAATCTCAATATCCTGCGATTCCCCTGATCTAAACGGTGAAATATCAACCTCTTCTACACCAATAATATCTCCGCCAAAATACATAACAGCAGCAACACGAACACTGAAATAACTATACGCACTTTCATTTAAAATCGTAAACGTAACCCGATCAGTATTGACCTCAGAATCTGCGTTTAAATATTGCGTGTTCTCCGTCACGATCTGCAAACGCTCTGCAACAAAATCAGAAATATTATCTACTGCATGCCTATCCACCCGATCCCACGCGATACTATCAAACACCAAACGAGCTGAAGACATCAGCGTATCTGATCCATACACACCCAACACACGTCGCTCACCAGGAGGCAGCACCGCAGACTTCAACTCTGTCTGACCTTGCCCAACAAAGGAATATGACACGCGCGCTTGCCATCGATCATTCGTATTCTCAACAATCGCTACATAATCCCGCGTATCATCCGAACCATCTAAAATTTTCACAGATAATGTCTGAAGTGGTCCTGGCTGCACAGAAACACGCTGCGCATGTGCATCCTGCGTCGCCACATCAACAAACGTCACATTCGACTGCATATTACTCAAACGCGACTGTCCAAAATACTGACCCCAATAATACAAACCAGTCACAATCAAAATAATGTCGATAATGATAGCAATCGTAAAACCAACACGTCGAGCAACCGGCTTCGCGCGCACAAAAAACCCAGCAAGCTGAATATCTTTTTCTGAAAAACGATCGTCTACCATAGACCAATTATAGTTTGCTTCAAAAAATTCAATCACATTATAACACAAAAAAAGACGTCCGTAGACGTCTATATATTACGCAGCATCTTCCTGCATGCGCGCTGTAATTTCGCGGGATACGCGCACTCGTCCGCGTCTATCACCCACAAGCGCAGCCAAACGATCATGATGTCGCTGTGAAATCTGCTCCAACTCAACAGCACGACGCAGACCCTCTCGCTCATCCTGCTCTTCATGCAGCGAAAGAATTTCCTCAGGTGTTTTTTCAAGCTCAGCTTGCAATTGATTCATCACCGCAAGATCAGTAGGATCGGCACCAATAGCCTCAGCTTCTTCTGAGACTAACAGAATCATCTGTTCAAGTCGCAGCTTATCAGCAAGCGCCGCATCGTATCGTCCTCGCAAATCATCATCAAGTCGTTCGATCCGTTTTTGCTGAATGTCTCGTTTCTTCTGCTCAGCTACTTCCAACGCCTCAGCATCAACGAGTCTCTTCTGCCGCTGCTGTGCTTCAGATTGTTTTCTCTTACGGTTCACAACTAATTCGTAGCGCTTAAACCGACCATACCACCAACACCAATCCCACGCGTCCACCAAGCCACGATATCCCCACATAACCACAAAAGGCCACATCAACATCCCAACTGCGCGGGAAAAATACGTGTGTCGCGTGAAAGCAACATATGGAGGCTTCTCTTTAAGTGTAAACAAAGCGAGAAACCAGAAAATCAAACCACCAATCAAATACAGCAGAAAGATCACACGTTCAATATGTACAGAAACCAATTCTGGTTTCGCAGGAATCATCTGCGACGGATGAACCATACGAACAGCTTCTTTACTCCGAATCTTTCGAACTACATCTTCTGTATCAAGCACAACGTTCATGGATACAAGTAAACGAGGTCCATGCAACTTCATCAAATACTCAAGCCGCTGCCATCGCTCTGTCACCACACCACGAAAACCACCAAGTCGGTGCAAACTATCATCCAAAGCCAAGGAACGCAATGAGAGAAACCCAGCACACGCAGTTTCTGAAACTTCATGAACATCACACTCACCAGTCAGCATGACATCCCAAAACAATACATCATGAGCATAAGCCTGTTGATACTTAACGTGCACATCCACATCAGATTCGTATTGCGACATCAGTTCCGCATTACTAGAATCGGTTCTGTTAACAAAACCAGGAATGATCGCCACCCAGCATATCACGTAGCAACCAAATAACATCCCGAACGAATCACTATCAAAAAAAGATATCTTTACTCGATCATGCCTACTCTCGTCTTCACGGTATGTCTCCCATTGACTCTCAAAATCCTCAGGTTTCTTCATGCGTACCCCCTCTTTTGTGTAAGGAACTTAGGAATAAACCTGCTCAAATACGAAGCAATTGTCAAACCTCACCGTAACCCGACCCTTGCAGCTTACACACACAAAAGTTATAATTATCAACTATATTGTGAATATGACCTGCATCCCCGCATTTGCGAGGACGACAATGATTCTATGGCTACGAAAAAACCAGCAAAGAAAGACGCAAAAAAGAAAGGTTCAGACTATAAAGCTGAACAAATTCAAGTTCTTGAAGGACTCGACGCGGTACGAAAACGTCCCGGTATGTACATCGGATCAACTGGTCCACGTGGTTTACACCACCTTATCTGGGAAGTTGTAGACAACTCACTCGACGAAGCAATGGCTGGTCATGCCAAAGTTATTAGCGTTGAAGTTGGTGAAGATTCCATAATTTCAGTTACAGATGACGGTCGTGGAATTCCTGTCGATATTCATCCCAAACACAAAGTGTCCGCACTTGAACTTGTCATGACCAAACTCCACGCCGGTGGAAAATTTGGTGGTGGTGGATATAAAGTGTCTGGTGGTTTGCATGGTGTGGGTGTATCCGTTGTTAATGCACTTTCAAACTGGACACGCGCCGAAGTACACCGAGACGGAAAAATTTGGATGCAAGAATACAAAATCGGAAAGCCTCAAGGCAAAATTAAGGCGATTGGAAAAACAAAAACAACAGGAACAACAATCACCTTCCGACCTAACGAAACTATTTTTGAAACGATCGAATACGATTGGCAAACTATTGTCGACCATATCCGCCAACAGGCATACCTCACGCGCGGTATTCAACTCAACATCACAGACAGCCGAGAAGAAAAAAAGAAGAGTTATGTCTTCTATTTTGAAGGTGGAATCGCGTCATACGTTCGTCATATCAACGAACACAAATCAAGCAAACACGAAAACGTTTTTTACGCTGAGAAGAAAGTGGACGATGTCTTAGTTGAAATCGCACTGCAGTACACGGACGAATACAAGGAAACGATGAACGCCTTCACCAACAACATCTACAACCCAGATGGAGGAACACACGTTTCCGGATTCAAAACCGCACTCACCAGAACCATCAATCAATACGCTCGTGCAAAAAACTTGTTAAAAGAAAAAGATACAAATTTGTCCGGTGATGATGTTCGTGAAGGAATGACAGCCATCATCTCAATCAAACTCGAAGAACCACAATTCGAAGGACAGACAAAAGCTAAGTTGGGTAACGTAGAAGCCAAAGCAGCTGTTGAAACCGTATTCGGTGAAATGTTTGGAACATGGCTTGAAGAACACCCACGAGACGCAGAAGCAATTATCGGCAAATGTATTTTATCTGCTCGAGCTCGAAACGCAGCCAAAATGGCTCGCGAAACTGTGCTGCGAAAATCTGCATTAGACGGATTCACACTTCCCGGAAAACTCGCTGACTGCTCAAGTAAAAAGGCAGAACGATGCGAAATCTTCATTGTAGAGGGAGACTCTGCTGGAGGTTCTGCAAAATCAGGACGAGATCGTGAATTCCAGGCTATCCTTCCATTGCGTGGGAAAATCCTAAACACAGAACGTGCACGACTCGACAAAATTTTACAAAACAACGAACTAAAAGCATTAACGATCGCACTCGGAACAAATATCGGAGAGTCCTTCGATATCGAAAAGCTCCGATACGATCGCATCATCATCGCGACAGATGCCGATGTCGACGGGTCACACATTCGAACACTCCTCCTCACCTTCTTCTTCCGATACTTCCCACAACTCGTGTCAGAAGGTCATGTATATGCAGCACTCCCCCCTCTGTTCAAAGTAACAGCAGGAAGAGAAATGCATTACGCATACTCAGACAAAGAAAAGGATGACATTATTGCTGACATGCAAAAACGTTACAAGGAAAAGAAAGGAGCAAAAGCAAAAACCGAAGAAAAAGCTGAAGTAGCCGAAGACACAGAAAGCAAGGACGCTGGTTCCGTCGATATGGGAGAATCCATGAAAATCGGAAACATGAAAGTAAACGTGCAACGATACAAGGGTCTTGGAGAAATGAACCCAGGACAACTCTGGGATACAACAATGAACCCCGAAAACAGAAAAATGCTGCAAGTCACCGTGGACGACGCTGAAAAAGCTGATGAAATATTCGACATCCTCATGGGAGATGAGGTTGCACCTCGAAGAAAATTCATTCAATCTCATGCTGCTGACGTAGTGAATCTTGATGTGTAAAGACACATGATCAAACACTCTAAAAAACTCATCACCTTCTGCTGGTCAATTAGAACAGAAATCGCCAAATACATCATCGTCGGACTTTCTTCTTTTGTCATCGATTTTGGATTATTCTATCTACTCTTCACTTTTGCTGGGCTGTGGTACATTTTCGCCACACTCATCTCACAAGCAGTCGCTATCGCATACAACTTCACACTCAACCGAAACTGGTCCTTCAAAAGCAACGGAGAAAAGAAAAAACAGTTTGTCAGATACATGGCGCTACAAATATGGAATTACCTCTTCGCTGCTGGCGCGCTCTGGATATTTGTGAGCCAATTCGACATAAGCCCGCTATTAGGAAAATTTTTCGCCACAGCCATCATCGTAAGCTGGAACTTCATCATCTATAAGTTCGTCATATACAAAGACTAATCAAAACGATAATACAAGCACCTGCAAAGGTGTTCTTTGATATAAAAAACCTACCATTCAGCAGTATCAGTAATGAACGCCCACACACTTGCCAAACAAATCAAACCATGCTATATTTATATCAATCGAGGCCCAAGGGGCTTTTTTTAAATACTGAATTTCTAATATTTTCTCACCTATTATATGAACGCAGTCAAACAAATCACTGACTACTTCAAAGCATCAGCCAATGAACTCAAAAAAATTTCATGGCCAACGCGCGAAGATACATTCAAATACTCATACATTGTTATCGCTGTATCACTCGGCGTCGGTATTTTCTTCGGCGCATTCGACTATATTCTGAATATCGGATTTGAATACTTAGTTGGAATTAGATAAACACAAACA
>CAZHXK010000023.1:0-18191 GCA_964536565.1 uncultured Gammaproteobacteria bacterium | reverse complement strand
CAGAGCCACCTTCGCCATCTTTCGGAATGACATTTCTCCTCTGATAGCGCACCCGCGAAGTACGGGAGTAGACATGGTGGCTATTGAGCAATGTTGCAGAAGAACCTGCTACGTCGCAAATACGCCCCGCAAGATGCTGCGCACAACCAGTCGTCGAGAGCACGAGTGTGTGTGGGCTCGCGTGCAACTGCTGTATAGCGTTCAGGAATGCCTTCTCATCAAATGAAACGTGAGTCATGTATTTCTCCAAGGTCTATCGATATTTCAGGGACACGTAAAGTAGAATGAACAGCTCAAAATAGTACCACAATCAAGACCTCTTGTCAATGGTGATACACGAACGAAGAATACACAGGTTTCATTGACTGTATGTATATAAATAAGTACACTATGTATCTATGAATGCGACTCAAAAAGTAGAGGAATGCCTTGAAAAAATTAGACCAGCGCTCGAAATGCACAAGGGAAATGTGATGCTTATTGGGGTAGATGAAAAAGAAGGGATAGTTCGTGTGAAACTTGAAGGTGCATGTCAGGGATGTCCCATGTCTCAGGTGACATTGAAGATGGGAATCGAAGCTGAAATAATCTCTCAAGTTCCATCGATCAAACAGGTGATTGCAGTGGACGACAAGGAAAAGGAATGTTGTGACGACAAAAAAGGTGCATGTTGTTCAAAACAATCGGACGAAGATAAATGGTTTTTTGAACTCCTGGGTCAGGAAGAAGGGGAATAGAGTCAACTCATACTATGCTTGAACAACTTCGCTACGCATTTGCTCGGTTTTATAAGAACCGATTCGTACTCATTCAACTGTCTATCACTGGAGTGCTTCAGTTTGCGCTGTGGATGTATATCGTCTCGCATATTCGTCTTTACACAGATGCAACTTTTCTACATTACACAGTAGGAGTCGGAGTAGACTTCGTTGGATCCAAGGGGCAAATCTTTGCACTGCCAATTATTGGATTAATTATTGCTCTGGCGAATACCGGACTTGCATATACGATGTTCAAGAAAGCACGTATGACAAGTCTATTCTTAGTTACACTAACAAATCTCCTTCACATCTTCTTACTCATATCAGCGGTTCTTATTGTATCTCTCAACGCATAATATGCCATCAACTGAGCTGACATCAATTTTCATACTTGCAACACTAAGTTTTTTTATCGCCATTGTCTGGGCGCCGTCCCTCATTAAATTCCTGCGCGCAGCTCGAATGGGAAAGGGGATTCGGCCTGCATCAGAAACACCTATATACAATCAACTCCATGCAAAGAAGGCTGGTACACCAACGATGGGGGGTATACTCATCTGGGTGACGGTTTTGATTCTTGCCTTTGTACCGCACTGGCTACCAGGCTTTGACGATCTCGACTTTTTATCTCGCTCCGAAACATGGCTTCCGCTTGGGGCACTCGTCATGTCTGCTCTGGTAGGAATAGTGGACGACTATTTGAACGTGAAGGGGATAGGAGCGCATGGTGGGGGTATTCGTGCGAGACATAGACTATTCATCTATACGGTGATTGCAGCGATTGGATCTTGGTGGTTTTTCTACAAACTTGATTGGGATGTTTTCCGCATTCCATTTGTAGGCAACTTCGAGCTAGGGTGGTGGTATATTCCTGTGTTTATTATCATCATTGTTTCGACAAGCTTTTCAGTTAATGAGGCGGATGGGCTCGATGGCCTAGCTGGAGGATTGCTCCTGGCTGCATATGGAGCATTTGGTGCAATCGCATTCGCACAAGGTAAATTTGATCTTGCTGCGTTATGTGCTGTCATTGCGGGTGGTATTGTGGCCTTTCTGTGGTACAACATTCATCCAGCACGGTTTTTTCTTGGGGATACCGGTGCGATGTCTCTAGGTGTTACGCTTGGTATTGTCGCTATGTTAACCAATTATGCGCTGTTGTTGCCCATAATTTGTCTTCCATTCGTCATCGAATCGCTCTCAGTCATTATCCAACTCGCATCGAAAAAATTCAGAAATAAAAAGGTTTTCAAGGTAGCGCCGATTCATCATCATTTTGAGGCGATAGGCTGGCCCGAACCGCAAATCGTTATGCGCGCATGGATGATATCGGGGGTGCTGGCGGTTGTTGGTCTTGCTCTGGCTCTCATGGATATCAATCTCATAGCATGAGACCGCGATCTAAGAAAAAGAAGACTCCGTCTAAATACGATAATATAATTATCAGTACACTCGTCGTGTTGATAATTTTTGGTTTATTAACGCTTGCATCCGCATCTTCACCAGTGGGCTTTGAACGCTTCGGCGACAGCTATCACTTTATAAAAGGACAGATAATTAACGGAATCATTCCGGGTGTCATAGCAATGCTCATTTTAATGCGCGTACCATACAGAATATGGTTTAAGTACTATAAGCTGTTTCTTGGCCTTACAGTGGTGATGTTGGTCGCAGTTTTTGCAACACCTCTTGCGGCGGGCTACGGAACATCTCAAAGTTGGATTGTTATTGGACCCATCCATCTTCAGCCAGCAGAATTCGCAAAACTAACATTTATTATTGGGCTTGCTGGCTGGCTCGCTGCAAAGCCTCAGTTGGATCGACAGGATTTATACAAAGGACTCCTGCCTTTTTCTCTTATCCTTGGAATTGTATGCGGACTTCTCGCAGTCCAGCCTGATGTAGGAACCATGATCATCATCGCGTTGATTGCAGTAACTATGTTCTTTGTCTCTGGTGCAACAATGAAACACATCGGGATATTAGGAGGTGTCGGTGTTGCAGGTATCGCAGGTCTCATTGCGATAGCTCCATACCGTATCGCACGACTGCTCACATTTATCAATCCATCTCTCGACACGCAGGGTGCTGGCTATCAGCTTAATCAGGCGCTCATTGCGGTGGGATCAGGTGGTTTGCTCGGTCTCGGGTTAGGGCAATCACGCCAGAAGTTTCTCTATCTTCCTGAGGTCACATCAGATTCAATATTTGCGGTTATGTCGGAAGAGATGGGATTTGTAGTCTCTGTTATGTTCGTAGTCATACTCACATACTTCGGCATGCGTATGCTCAAAATAGTCAAAAGAAATAAAGAAGAATTCGCGCAGTTTTTTATTATTGGGGTCGTCTCATGGATTCTCATTCAGTCAATAGTGAATATTGGAGCGATTATTGGTATAATGCCTTTAACAGGTGTACCACTTCCTTTCGTGTCGCACGGAGGCTCCGCAATGCTCTCTTTACTAGCTGCGATGGGAATCGTACTTAATATTTCAGCGGACAAACACGCATGAAAAACGAAAAATATATCAAAGTGCTTCTTTCTGGTGGTGGGACACTCGGTCCTGTCATGCCACTTATTGCGGTTGCTGATGAGATTCGTAAACAATACAAGAACGCTGAAATTTTGTGGGTGGGGACGTTTGGAGGCGTAGAAAAAATTGTAGTTCGTTCTCACAACATCGACTTCAAGGCTATGACGTCAATTAAATGGCGTCGATACTCAAGCCTCAAAAATGTTCGCGATATTCTCATCTCGCCATTTGTATTCCTCCATGCGCTGATAATCCTACTGAGCTTTCGACCACACGTCATGGTTTCCGCGGGTGGCTACGTGAGTGTTCCGCTGCACATAGTAGGTTGGTTCATACGAATTCCAAGTGTTGTGCATCATCAGGATATCCGAACAGGCCTGGCGAATAAAATCATGCGACTCTTTGCTAAGCGAACGACTGCAACGTTTGAGCACACAATGAAGGAGTTGAATGAAGTAAAAAGTTCGCACACAGGAAATCCGATCAGGACAGCTCTGCGACGAGGAAATAGAGATAGAGGATATGCGCACTTCCACCTGGATCCCGATATGCAGACCATACTCGCGTTTGGTGGTGGTACTGGCGCTACGAGCCTTAACAAAACACTCGCACTCAGCTTGCCTAACATATTAGAAAAAGCTCAGGTTATTCATATAACCGGACAGGGGAAGCAAGTGATTGCCCCTGCAATACGCGAACACAATAAAAAATTGGCCAAACGATATCACACGTTCGAATTCTTTTTAGACGATGAAATGGCAGATGCGTATGCAGTCGCAGATATAGTCATTATGCGTGCAGGTCTTTCGAGTCTGTCTGAGGTAGCCGCTCTGGGCAAAGCTTCTGTGCTGATGCCTATTCCGAAATCTCATCAAGTAGAAAATGCGCAATTCTTTGTTGAAAAGCAGGCTGCAGAGATGGTGAGCATGACAGCGGGATCGACTGAGCTATCACGCGTCGTACTCGATCTACTCAATGACCCAGCGGATAGAAACCGACTTGCGATGAGAGCAGAACGACTCAACAAACCTGACGCACACGAGAAGTTGGTGGAGGTGATAAAGGAAGCTGTACATTCTTCAGAATAAATAAAGC
Source organism: uncultured Gammaproteobacteria bacterium (assembly GCA_964536565.1). Lineage (GTDB taxonomy): Bacteria > Patescibacteriota > Patescibacteriia > Magasanikbacterales. Next base: position 13,801 of record CAZHXK010000023.1, on the reverse strand, counting down.
ATCTCGTAAAGCTGGATATTTCTCCACTGAACGAACCACGGGTCCAATACCCATCCCAAAAGCAAAAACCGAGCTTTCGCTCGGCTTTTACTTTTGGGACGGCTGGGGCTCGAACCCAGAACTCTCTGCTTAAAAGGCAGATACTCTACCATTGAGTTACCGTCCCTCAGTTGTTTGTGGCAATATAGTATCAATCAACGCGTATTTTGTCGAGAGACTGCTGTGGGAATAAAAAAAGGCCCGGAATCCGGACCATATAGATGCTAGCGTCTGTCGTAATCATCCAGACTAATAGGCTCACATTACTGACAATGGTATGAGTGAGAAGAGACAATACACCGGGACGCTCACAAATACACATAAGGCACAGAGATTGAGTAACTACGATGAAACTGATATTATGTATCCCTATGACAACACACATAAACAAGGCATTCTTCAAAAAAATTGCAAAAGAATACTCAGAAACAGATGGGAAAAAACGCCAATGTAATACGCAAGCAGACAAGGCGCTCCACACTGCAAAGCGTGCAATATTCGCTATGCATAGAGGAGACACCAAGCAGGCAAAAGCGGAGCTTGAAAAGTCAGCAAAGATTCTAAAGGTGGTGCAGAAGTTCAACGCGTCAGCCAGAAAAGGGCCGTGTGCTGCAGCTCGCGAGGAATATGCGGAAGCAGCATTGTTCATGATGGTGCTTGAGGGAAAACAAATTAATGCGATAAAGGGAATTACACTGCCAACGGAAACGTACTACGGAGCACTTTCAGATGTGGTGGGGGAGATTGTGCGGGCTGCAACAAAAGCAGCCACAAAAAAGGACATTGCAGAAGTAGCACGACTCACGACAATCACACAGGACATCATGGAACAGTTATACACTCAGGACTTTACTGGCTACCTCCGTCAGAAATTCGACCAGGCTAAAAGCCACAACAGAAAGTTAGAGCATATTGCATACGAACTTTCACTCCGCGATTAGTATGAAAGTAGCAGCTGTCGTGCCAGCATACAACGAAGCGAAAACAGTAGGCTCGATTGTACGTGCCCTCAAAGAAGCTCGGTACGTGGATGAAGTTATAGTCGTTTCAGATGGATCGACGGATGACACTGCGGATGAGGCAAAGCTGGCTGGTGCGGACATGGTACGAATAAACAAGAGCTCTTTGGGAAAGGCACAAGCAATGGACAAAGGTGTGCGTGAGACGGATGCGCACATAATTCTGTTTGTGGATGCGGATCTCGTTGGATTCACAGCTGCGCATGCAGATATGCTTGTAGCACCGGTGAAAAATAAAAAAGCTCATATGTGTATCGGCCTGCGAGATAGATCGTGGCTATACCGAAGAATTGGGCATAAGCTTCCGCTCATTAGTGGAGAGCGTGCAATACGTAGAGAGGTTTTTACGCGACTCAAGCATTCGCTGAAGAAAGGGTTTATGATTGAGGTTGCAATGAACTTCCACTGTAGGAAGTACAGACTCGCGGTGACGACAGCAGCAATGGAAGGCGTAAGCATGGTCAAGAAATTCGAGAAGATAAATGCAGCACAGGCAGCATGGAGTTACATAAAAATGGACCTCCAGATATTGTGGGCGTATATATCAATTCCATTTAGAATATAACATGGCACAAACAAAATTCTTCAAAAGCACAAAAGTGCTGATCGTAGGACTCGGGGGATACACACAAGGAAGCGGCGTATCATCGGCACAATTTTTTGCTCGCAATGGTGCAGATGTGGTCATAAGCGATGTGAAAACACGAACTCAGCTCCGAGAGAATGTAAAGCAGCTCAAGAACTTCGCAAACATCACGTTCGACTTGGGCAAAAAACACAATGTAAACCTGATGAATGATGTTGATGTTGTTGTTCAGAACCCAGGCGTCCCAGATGTAAATCAGATGATTGTAGAGGCACGAAAGAAGGGAATACCGATTGTGAATGATTGGACACTCTTTTTTCTGCATCCCAAAGCAAACTGCGTGGCGGTTACGGGCACGCGAGGGAAATCAACCACAACCTCAATACTACACGCAATGGCAAAAGAAAAATTCCCGGACGCAAAGCTAGCAGGGAATATTGGCGTATCACCATTGCAATTCCTAGAGACATACCGAGGCGAGCTTGTTGTTGCTGAGCTATCTAGTTGGCTACTCCGCGGTTTACGGTCGATTCAAAAGAGTCCGAAGGTTGCGGTCGTCACAAACATCATGAATGACCACCAGAACATGTATCCGTCCATGCAGGCGTATATGAAGGACAAAGTGGAAATTTTCAAATATCAGGGCAGCAAAAATACAATAATTCTCAACTACGACGATGCTCGAACGAGAGCGATGTCCAAAAAGGCAAAAGGCAGTGTGTGTTGGGTATCGTTAAAGCCGCTTCCTGGGCGGGCAGACGGAATATTCACAAAAGATGGAATGATCACGTACAGAAAGGATGGAAAGCTGAAGAATATTGTGAGGGAAGGTGAGTATCCGCTCTTTGGCGAACACAACACCCAGAACATCATGTTTGCGACAGCGGCAGCTCTGAGTCTGCGTATACCTCTCGCGGCCATCCGTAAGGTTATCAAGGAATTCAAAGGAATTACGTACAGGTTGGAACACATCCGGCATTGGAAGGATATCGATTTCTATAACGACGCGACAGCTACAACACCTGATGCGATGATCGCAGCCATAAATGCATTCGTGGAAAGACGAGATGTACTGCTGATTGCTGGAGGAAAGGACAAAGAGCTGGACTACACTAAATGGGCGAAAGTGGCTGCAAAGCACACAAAGTCCATTATCCTCATTCCAGGTGATGCTACAAAGAAGATGTGTGCTGCTATCAAGAAATATGGATACCATCCACTCTTTGCAAAGGATCTGAAGCAGGCTGTAAAAATCGCAATCGAAATTGCCCAGAGAGGGGACAACATCGTATTTTCTCCAGGCGCAGCAAGTTTCAATGGCTTCAAAAATGAGTTCGACAGAGGGGACCAGTTTAATCGACTCATTCTAAACTTAAAGTAGATCTTTACACTCAATAAAGCCCGTGATACCGTTTTATTCTATGTTTCACAGAGTTAAAGAACGTCTCAAGAGTGTACTGCCTGAAAGGGCGATGTTGTGGTACCACAAGGGCCTCTCGCATCTCGCGGCACTCATGTACAAGCATCCATCACGAGAAATGCTGGTTATTGGTGTTACAGGGACAAACGGAAAGTCTACAACATGCCATCTCATTGCACGCGTGCTCGACGCAACCGGACACAAGGTTGGTATGGCAACAACAGTCGAATTCCAAATCGGTTCAAAGCGTTGGCTGAATGATACAAAAATGACGATGCTTGGAAGATTTCAATTGCAGAAGTTATTGCGCAGAATGGCGGATGAGGACGTAAAATACGCAGTTGTGGAAGTCTCATCGCAGGGGCTTATGCAACACAGAGCAGACGGTATCGACTTTGATATCGCGGTGTTTACGAATCTCACGCCTGAGCACATCGAATCGCATGGCTCATTTGAAAAATACAAAAAAGAAAAAGGCAAATTATTTGAACGTCTTTCAAAATCGATAAAAAAATACTCAGTCACTGAGAATGACACCGAGAAGGTGTACGCAGATAACAAAGAATACAACAACAGGACTCCAAGCGAGAAAATCTGCAAAACTATTATCGCAAATGGCGATGACGAACATATGGAGTATTTTTCATCGTTCGATGCACAAGAAAAGTATCTGTATGGAATCGACGACGACTCAGGAGATGGACCAAAGGGCTACGGAATTGTTCGTGCGACGAATGTCGAGTGTCGTGCAGATCATACAACATTCCGTATAGGAAGTGCGGGTTTTCATATAGAACTTCCGGGGGTATACAACGTATACAATGCACTTGCAGCTGTTTCAGTAGGACTATCACGAGGAATGGATTTCAAACAGCTTGCAAATATTCTCGATGGACCGATGCAGGTTCCTGGACGGTTTGAGAAGGTAGACGAGGGTCAGGATTTTAAAGTAATTGTGGACTACGCACCAGAACTAGAATCCATGAAGGCACTCCAGTCTGTTATCAAAACCATGGAAAGAAATAAAATCATCCATGTGCTCGGAGCGTGCGGAGGAGGACGCGATACCGAAAAAAGACCAACGCTCGGCAAGATGGCAGCAGAAGTCGCTGATATCGTTATTATTACAAATGAGGATCCCTATGATGATGATCCACAACAGATTATTAATGAAGTAGCTGCTGGTGCATCAGAAGCTGGTAAAGAGAAAGGAACGACATTATTTACCATACTAGATCGACAACAAGCGATCCAAAAAGCAATAGATTTAGCACAAACAGGGGATGTAGTGCTGCTCACGGGTAAGGGTGCCGAGCAGGCGATGTGCATTGCGGGCGGAAAAAAGGTAAAATGGGATGACAGAGAAGCGGCACGCCAAGCGATCCGCATCCGACAGATGAATTCGTAAACGTATGAATCTCAAGTTCAAGGAGGGCGAGGAACTTATTTCAAACATATATCCAAGCTACGGCGCATATACGAGCCAGTTCTTTTTCGCGTTCGTACTCGCAAGTGCTGCGTTCCTATTTCTGTTTCGACTCATGGCTCAGGGACTTATTGGGATGGTGATTCTCGGCAGTACGCTGGGCATCTCACTCATACTCGTCACGGGCGCACTTAAGAAAAGAAATAGTGATGTTATTATTATTACGAACCAAAGAATAGTAGACATAGAGAAGAAAGGCGTATTCAACAAGGAAATATCAGAGTTAAAGTTTGATCAAATCGATGACGTCACCGTGAGACAGAAAGGAATGATTCCTACTCTATTCAGGTTTGGAACGCTAGTGATCATTGGGGCGAATGGACAGATGCACTTGGAGTTACAGCATGTGCGTAACCCAATGGAGGTACAGGACATAATCCTCGATCTTCGTCAGGAGCATCAGGATAGTAAAGATAGACAGTCGCCCAAACATGAAGCGCATGCGCGACTGTACACCATGGTGCACGAACTAAAGTATCTATCACGCACAGAACTGAAGCGACTGAAACAGGCTGTCGACGGACGCATGGTAAAGTACGGTGAGCTCAATAAGAAAAAGAAGAAAAGCAAAACTAAGGCACGACTCGCCGCATCAGAAGAGTCTACTAACGAAGCACGTGAATTATGAACTTCATCACATCAAAATGGATGATCGCCATAACACTTGTGCTCACAGGCATGTTCTCCCTAGGTTTTGGCAGATCGTATATTCGTAACTACAATGTAAATAAAGAAATTGCTCAGCTAGAATCTGATCAGCAGAATCTTGAACATGAACGCTCTGAGCTCTCTGCACTTCTCAAACGAATCCAATCGACAGCATACGCCGAGGAACAAGCACGCGAGCAGTTTGGGCTAAGAATGCCTGGTGAAAAAGCAGCGGTCATACAGAGAGAGGAAGTATCAGGTGAGCAGAAATTGTTACAAAATAAAAAGCAACTCTCAAATCCCATGAGGTGGTGGCTCAGATTCTTTGAGCATGAGAAACCGAAGACATAGTAATTTGATGGAGTGCGAGCACCATTTTTTGGTACAAAAAAAGCAGCTGGTATTCCAACTGCTTATGCGAAAAGGGCCGCGAGTGGGCGCACTATAAACTGGTATGCGAGTGAATCGTCAAACGAGTAGGCAAGCTCTTGCTTCCAGCCTGCCTGAACATCAATCCAGTCTGTGAGGTGAGACGCAGGACAACCACCACAAACGATCACCACACAAAGCCAGATACACATCATGTAGACAAAGGCCTTTTTTGAATCCCAGTCGATGCGAAAGATCAGAGCAGTAAGCTGCATACAAGGCAGCACCCAAATAATATGGATCGACCAGGCAAGAAACCATGCGATATACCACATCGCAGCTACTAGACCTGACTGCTCAGAAGCCCGTGTGACGGACTGACGGTGCTATGAACTGGAACAAATTCGGGATACAGTGGGTCATCAAAACCATCGACATGGTACGTCTGAATGACTGAGAAATCGACTTCAGGGCTCAGCATTTGAACGTCATCGCCAGGAACTACATCCGACGACATGCTCTCGCATGTCAGACAGGTATCGCCACGCTCGTCAGGTTTCAGATTACTGTGGCATGTAGAACAATTAAGAGTCATCATCACTCCTTTAAATAGGTAAAAGAACAGGGTTAGGGTGAGACTATCACAAATCAGCAGTCATGTCAATGCATATGTACAAAAAAATCCGCAGGCGCGGATTTCAACAGCCACTGCCCGGACTTGAACCGGGGACCACTTCCTTACGAAGGAATCGCTCTACCAACTGAGCTACAGTGGCGTGGACGCTTGCATTTTAGTACGAGCAGTATAGCTATAGTACTAAACCTAACGCAGTACTTTCTTGATCTTGTGGAGATATCCAAACACAATACCCAGAAACAGAGGAGCCAACCAGCTACTCACGGAGAATGTGCCGCCAAATGTTTCGCGCAGTGGAACAATCAAGCTAATGACAAAGACAATCAGTACCAACCAATACGCCCATTGCTTCATGAGCAGCATGCCAACTGCAGCAGCGATTTGCAGTGCAACTGACACAACACCAACAGCCATGATGAAAATAATTCCCGCAACGCTCAGTGTAGACACAACAGTGAATGCAAGAAAACCACCAACTAATAATAGTACTAACACAATCGCAGCACCAATGATCATCAGGATAGATGCGATGGTAATAAACAGTGGTCGGGCACCTGTTTTGCCAGGGATGTTTGGTAATGGACTGGGCATATAAATTTGTTATCAAATATACACAAGTATATCTCACAAAATGCGATTCTACAATGTCGCACAATCTGATATAATATAAGTCATGATTCACTTCAAACAAGTGGCAAAAAATTATCCGGGTGATGTTCATGCAATTCGTGGCATGAATCTTCATGTGAAAGCAGGAGAATTTGTCTCGATAGTTGGAGAGTCAGGAGCAGGGAAGTCTACGATGGTGAAGTTGTTGATTGCGGAAGAACAACCGAGCAAGGGCTCAATCGTAATTGGTGGATGGGATATTAGTGATATCAGATCCCACGAAGTTCCCATTCTGCGCAGACAGATTGGAGTTATTTTTCAAGACTTCAAACTACTCCAAAAGAAGACTCTTTTTGAAAATGTCGCATTTGCTTTGGAGGTGGTTGGCGCATCTCCCTCACACATTAGAAAAGTTGTTCCGCATGTACTCGAGATAGTAGGCTTAGAAGACAAAATGCATCGCTACCCCACGCAGGTCTCAGGAGGAGAACAGCAGCGTGTTGTTATCGCTCGTGCCCTCGTACACAAACCAAAAATCGTCGTAGCGGACGAGCCAACAGGAAACTTGGATGCGCATAATTCAAAAGATATTATAGAGATTTTGAAACGAGTGAACGAGTTTGGTACGACAGTGCTATTGGTTACACATGACAAGGACGTAGTAAATCATCTAAAGAGGCGTGTTGTAACGCTCCGAAAGGGGCACGTACAAGCCGATAAAGAAGTCGGACGTTACGCATTATAGGAGGATATGAAATACAGCTTATATCGCATCGTATCGTATGCGGTTAAAAATTTCGTAAGAAACATTGGACTGTCGCTCATGACAGTTACTATTCTTGTTCTCGCACTTCTGTCTATCAACACTATAGTTGTCTTGAATGGACTGACCAGTGCATCGCTTGCAGCTTTCGAAAAACAGGTGGATGTCTCAGTGGATTTTTACCCTGATGCAAACCCAACAATAGTCACTGAGGTTCAGAATACACTTAACTCTCTCACAGAGGTCAAGGAGACGACGTTTTATACCGCAGAAGAAGTTAAGGAGCAGTTCAGAGAACGTCATGCTGACAACGAGAATATTCTGAGCGCTCTCAATGAACTCGATCACAACCCGTTCGGTGGGTCACTGTCCATAGAGGCGCACTCATCTAAGGACTACGAAAAGATCCTTTCGCTTATAGACACAGACAATTACAACACGGTCATTGAAAAAAAGTCACAGGGTGAACAAGCTGAAGTTATAGGAAACATTAAGCGAATTACTGATAATGTTTCTCAGGCTGCGACATTTTTCGCTGTCATATTTGGGCTGTTCGCCATCTTCATCATATTCAACACGATTCGAGTCGCACTGTACTCCAAAAGAAAAGAGATCGGAATCATGAGATTGGTAGGAGCCTCAAAGTGGTTCATTCGAGCGCCGTTCTACACTGAGTGCCTGCTGTACGTACTCGTTGCACTGGTTGTCTCAACAGCGCTGACATTCTTCATTGTTGATATTGTCGATCCATACGTGAGACAAACATTCCTCACGACCGGCTTTTCCATACTTGTGGATATCAAACAGCGTATGGGGGGCGTGCTCATATTAGAGTTTGCATCAGTATTTCTCGTAACGCTGGTTGCTGCCTCTGTGGCTATGCGCAAATATTTGAAGGTTTGACGAAATCGACTACTCGGGATATACTTTCGCTGTCGATTTTTTTGTTACATTTCATCATGCTTTTTCTCGGGCGCAGCCTGTTCGGGGATCGTCTAATGGCAGGACTCTAGGTTTTGATCCTAGCTATCGGGGTTCGAATCCCTGTCCCCGAGAAAGAGCACGAACTCAAAACACCCATATCGGGTGTTTTTTGGTACACATGATCTGATGCTCAAATCCCCAGAGATACAAAGCAATCACAGCTATCAGTACAGGGTATTGACAAAACCCTAAAATTAGAGTACGATGTGCACATTGTTCATACCACTTGAGGAGGATGCATCGTGCAAAAGGGAAGACTTACTGATAGTTACTTTGGCCACCATCACCCGGTCATTGTCATTGCTGCTCTCCTGCTTGTTGCAGGGATCATCGGTGGCATGGTTCACTACAAATTCAAGCTGGATGTTCCAGAGGGGTACATCGGTGTAGCGATCTCAGAGGAGGGGAAGGCAAAGTTTCTTCCGGAGGGATCACACGGATTTGTGCAGTGGGACAACCCAACCTCGTACGTGGTGAAGCTTGGTGGAAACAGCACGACGATTGATCACTGCGAAGCTCAGTCGCTTGTAGGTGATGTTGTTAACTTCGTGAAGGATAACAAGTGGATTGCAGGTCTTCACAAGTATGCGAAGGTCGCCGTCAATGTTGTCGACTACGTCGAAGTTGCACAGACATGCACTCGTATCCGACTAGACTACACCATCACGCAAGACAACCTCAGTAAACTCGTTCTCGCGTCGACGACGACAGGGAAGTACGAGGAGGATGTCTTGATTCCACACATCACAAAGAGCTTCAGTACGGCGATCGATGAGGCAAAGGAAGAACAAGAAGTCGGGGTCTGGACGTCATCGTGGAATTTCATTGCACGAAAGGACAGCCCCGAAGTAGATCTCGACATGGCGGCTGGACGAGCAGATGATCTGATGCATGAGACGGTCATTGCAAGCTTGCATGAAGAATACGGACTCGAAGTCGAATTCGAAGTGCTCGGCGTGACGGAGGATAACGGAACAGGAGCGGCAGCCGTAGCACTCGTCGAACCTGCGGCGATAGAGATGGATCATGAGAGCACGGGTGGAGTGTTCAGGATTTTCAAGTGGATTGTTGGAATAGCGCTTCTGCTTGTATTTCTGGTCATGTTCGCACCGCTTATCTTCGCCGCTATCGAAGGTGCATTACTGTCTACTGGTCTCTAACCAAAGGCAAGACCCCGGAACAGCCGGGGTTTTTTAAATCCCTGAAAATGATATACTTTAGCACTACATATTAACAACTCTCTATGATGGAATTTACGACTAACTATACCGCACTTGTGGTGTCAGCCGCTGCAGCCTTTGCACTTGGCATGGTCTGGTGGCATCCAAAAACATTTGGAAAGGTGTGGATGAAAGCTATGAGTACTTCTGGGCGCTCGCCAGAGAAACTACAAAAGGAATCAAACATGAAGGTCTCATTCGGACTCTCAGCACTCGGGTGGGTGCTTGCTGCGTACATTCTTGGTCACGTACTTCAGTTGGTTGGAGCATCGGGTTGGCAGGCAGGAGTACAAACTGCATTCTGGATGTGGCTTGGATTCACAGGTTCTCTCGGCCTCAATGCAGTGGCATTTGAAGGACAACCTAAAGAAATCTTCTGGATCAATCAATCATACTACCTTGTGGGTCTGATGGTCATTGGCGCAATACTTGCCAGCTGGTCATAGCAATAACAAAAACCTTCCATGATGGATGGTTTTTTAGTAGATAAAAGTGTATACTGTTCCACTATGCAACACATCATACAACAACTCGAAGCATTCTCATCTCTATCCAACACGGGCTGGCAATGGTCAGTCGCGCTTGCGCTCTTTATTGGCACAACAGTGCTCATCAAAATTTTCAAAGTAGTCATTGTTTCTCGACTAAAGCAACTAGCCTCAAAAACAGAAACCGACATTGATGACATGGTAATCGAGATTCTAGGTAATGTTGGCAAAGCATTCTACATTGTGACATCGCTCTATGTAGCTCTTAAGTGGTTACATACACCAGAGTGGCTCACGGCCACTGCAGACCTCGCCTTCATTGCGCTGCTTGTGTTTGAGGTAATTAGCGCACTTGTGACAGTGGTAAACTTTGCAGCTCGTAAATACCTCGATGATGGAGAAGGGGAGGGTGATGGGAACAAACAAAATGATGCGTTGATAAACATGGTGCGTATTGTTGCTAAGGTGTTTCTCTGGTTGATCGGTCTTACGATAATTCTGTCATATCTCGGCATAGACATTACATCAATCGTAGCAAGTCTTGGAATCGGTGGGCTAGCCATTGCACTGGCCGTACAGAACATTCTCTCTGACATTTTTTCGTCGTTTTCAATCTACATGGATAAGCCATTTGAAATTGGCGATTTTGTAGTTGTAGGCGCGAGCGCAGGAACAGTTGAGAAAATCGGAATCAAATCCACACGACTGCGCGCACTCTCAGGAGAAGAGCTTGTCATCTCAAACAAAGAGCTTACATCTGCGCGCATCCAAAACTACAAACGGATGAAGAAGCGTCGAGTCTCATTCATGCTTGGTGTTACGTATGGTACATCGCACAAACTACTTAAGTCATTCCCAGCTATTGTAAAGGAAGAGGTAAAGAAAATCGCAGACACGCAGTGGTACAACTGCTACTTTAAATCATACGGCGCATCAAGTCTGGATTACGAAGTGATATTCTTTGTTAAATCAGGCGACTTTGAGAAATACATGAAAACGATAGAAAAAGTGAACCTCGCAATCTTCAAGCGCTCCGAAAAAGAGGGGATTGAGTTTGCATATCCCACACAAACGATTCATCTAGAAAAATAGCATGCTCATTACGCTCAAGGTATCTCCGAACTCATCAGCTGAAAAGGTTCTTGAATCAGAGGATGGGTACATGGTTTACACGCATGCAAAAGCACAGGCAGGAGACGCAAACAAGAGAGTCATAGAATTGCTTGCAAACCACATTGGTATCGCTAAGTCGCTCATTACGCTCAAGAGTGGTCATAAAAGTAGACATAAAATTATTGAGATTCCAGATGGCGTGCTATAATAGAACCAACACAAACATAAACACATTATGAGTTATCTTGTCATCATTGCGTTTCTTTCACTGGCCGGTTTTGCGATTACGTACTACATGTACGAAACGACGCGCGTGCACAAAAAAATGATATGTCCGCTCGGACATGACTGCATGGAAGTTGTTGAAAGCAAATACGGAAAACTGTTCTATTTTAGAAATGAGGCTTGGGGAATTCTTGGATACCTCGTCATGTTTTTCTCAGCCATTCTCGCTGAGGTGACAACTGGCGACTCTTCATTCCTATTTAATCTCATCCTGCTCCTCACGGTCATTCCTGCTGCTGTCATGTCACTCATGCTTACGTTTGTGCAATTCGCTGTTCTCAAGAAGTATTGCTTCTGGTGTATGGTCGCTAATCTCATTAATTTTGTAATGTTTGCATTACTGATGTAGCGCCAATCAACAAAACAAAAAGCATCACAAAACCTCAGCCCAAACTGGGGTTTTATGATACAAAAAATCGCCCAGTGGCGATGTCACGCATCTGACTAACGTGACAATATTATATTCCCATCCACCGCAACACCGTATTAACAGTCTTCAATAAAATTCTCGCATCCAATAAGATGGAACGATTTTTGATGTAGAACAAATCATACTGCAATTTCAGCATGTTTTCTCCGACTGTAGCGTAGTAGGGGTTGTTTATTTGTGCCCATCCTGTCAAGCCAGGCTTAACTAAATGACGAACGGTATAGAATGGGATCACCTCAGAAAAATGTTCAACAAACTCAGGACGTTCTGGTCTTGGTCCAATCAGAGCCATGTCGCCCTTGAAGATATTCCAAACTTGAGGCAGCTCGTCGATGCGGCTTTTACGCAGAACTCTACCAACGCGTGTGACTCGAGGGTCTTCTGATTGCGCAAACTGAGCACCATCACGCTCAGCCTCAACCGTCATTGTTCTGAACTTATACATTTGAAACTCACGCCCATGACGCCCCAAGCGTTTCTGAGTGTAGAAAACTGGCCCGCGGTCATCGAGGAATACAGCAACAACAACAAATGGGAAGATGATCGCATATACAATACCGAGCACGCCAGCCAAAACAAAATCAATCAGGTTCTTAATAGTGTCATAATGCTTCTTCTGAGACTCTTGTAGGTTCTCCAAAAACCACATCTCATTCAAGGCAGTAACGGGGATGCGTGCCAAGATGCTCTCGTAGAAACTTACGAGGTCAGTGATTTCGATGTACCAGAAAATAGTCTCAAACAGCTCGCGAGCCACAACCTCGGCATACATAGGCTTTGGAGACACAACGATAGTTGAAATGTTCTCTCGCTTGAGATAAGGCTTCAGCTCTTCAAGAGAGGACAGCCAATGTAAACCATCTGAGCCTGACATTGGCGGAGCCTTGTCCAAATCCAAAATTGCGGTCACCTCATAACCAAACGACGGACTTTTGGAAATAGCATTGATCAGCTCGTAAGCCTCAGAGCGTGCACCAATGAATAGAACTCTACGACGCAGGGCACGAGATGTAATAAGGGTGTGAACCAGTGTTCGCCACAGCAAAAACGTGACTCCAAACAACGTGACGGTTAAGATAAGGATGGTGCGCGGCTCAATGATGTAGAACGGAATAAAGTAAAAGAAACCCATCGCAATCAATAAACAGAAAATCAAACCCTCAAAAAAAGTCCGAATAAACTTCAGACTGTTCTGTGTTTTAGTAAGGTCGTACATCCCGTTGATGAACAGAATGATAATCCAGAGAAAAAAGATAAATGAGAACGGTTTCGCATGTACGATGTAGGTGCTCACATCTGGTAGATCAAAATGACGCAAAAAAAGCGCAAGGTACAAACTTACGTACATAATGGCGGCATCGCCTCCCAACAGGAACCATTGTTTAATTGCACTTCGCTGAAGATGCATACAAGACTCCCTCCTAAACACGAGTAGTTGCTTGTATCATAGCTGAAAATAGGGTATTATGCAAGCAATATAAAGGATATTCATGCAAAATATCGGCCCTGCATTCAAGAGCTCAAAAGTACTGTGTTTACTGATCATATCAGTATGTTTTTTGTTTATAGGGATGCTTCCTGTGGGTGCCTCGGCGTTAGAAATCTCACTCCAACCGAACGATCCTGACTACTCATTCTCTGAGCCGTACTTCAATCAGATAGGCGTTCCGACTGTCTGGGACCAAACAATCGGATCTCGAGATGT
>CAZHXK010000022.1:0-18479 GCA_964536565.1 uncultured Gammaproteobacteria bacterium | reverse complement strand
TTGTGTTTTCTCAATGACTGTTGGGATGAGAATATTGTTTTGCATAAATGTTTAGTTACTGACTGTGTCTCGCCAGACAAGAAATAATAATGAAAGTAATGCTGATATAAAGAATGTGTATACAAGGTTAGTGGTGTAGCTAAGAATAATATAGATGAATAGTGCTGCTACTAGTTTACCAATTGAGATGGAAATCATCCAGAATGTTGTATATTCGATAATCTTCTTTTTGGATGTTCGTGTGTATGCAAGTGCGACGTATGGAATGTTGAGTGTTTTGATGGAGATTTTGTAGAGTGAGTCAGCGAAGAAAATTGCGATGGATGTGAAGGCGAACATGCGAACAACCCACGCGAATGCTACTGCAGGCGCAGTTTTTTTGATGAGTCTGCTTTTCTTTTTGTGGTTGGCTAGTTTTCCCATCCACAACATAATAATGAATGTTATGAAAACGGTGATGGTGGTGAGGATTCCGATATCGAGATAGCTTGGAATGATCATGAAGAGCCAGATGGGCCAGATCGCTGATGCAACTAAAGATTCTCCTGTGGCCATGTGACCGATCATGTCGGAGCGAAATTTCTTTTTTCCGAGCATTTTAAATGGCTCAAGAAGATCAACTTTTCCAGGTTTCCAGTGTTCGTCTGTGACAAGCATGGGTAAGAGGGATGCAACCATCAGTAATCCGCCGAGGAGGAATAATGTTTGGAAACCGAATGTGGCCACAATGAAACCACCGATAGCAGGGGAGAGTACGCCGATAATGCTGAGGAATACGCGGATGAGTCCAACTTGTTCACCCATGTTTTTCTTACTTCCAAATCGTGCGAAGTCCGAGTGGTACGCCACCCAGAAAATACTTTTGTGCACACCAATTAATATTGCCGACCACCAAAAGAATGATGGGTTGGTGGGGAGGAAGTAGACGAGTGCGTAGTATACGAGGACAATTGGCGTTGATATAGCCATTGCTTTTTCGTGGCCGTACCTAACAGTTACTTTTGCACCCATCGGTGTTAATAATGCAAAAAAGAAATAGTTTATAGCAAACCATAAAACAATGTGTTGCAGACTCCATCCCTCTTTAAAAAAATAGAGAGGAGTGAACAGTGCGAGCATGCCGATTGAGAATCCACGAATGACGGTAGAAACGTAGAGCTCCGAGAGTTCTCGCTTGAGTGAGTGATGAAGATAGTGGATGTGTGCGTGTGGCATAGTGTACGAATCTCATGCAAAACTAAAATGACTCGAGTGAGTCATTATAGCACGTATTCATCTTTTTGACTTATGCAATTTGCCAGCCGTTTTTTGTCTGTTTGATTTTTCCTGGAATTGAAAACCCTGCGGCTTTCGCATGTCCTCCGCCTCCCATTGCCTTGGCGAAACGCGAAACATCTGCATCTTGTCGAGTTGTTCTGAGTGACCCCTTAATATGTCCTTCTTTTGTTTCTTTGATGATGAGTGTCATGGCGCAATCAGATACGCTATTTAGGAAGTTGGCGAGCCCAGCAGCCTCGTCTTTGGTGACACCACATTCTATGTGATCTTGCTGGGTGATGACAGTGTAGGCGATATCAAGTGTTTTATGTTTTTTGATGCGCGAGAGTGCTCGTCCCCAGAGTTTGAATGCTCCGATTGGTTTGGTGCGCATGAGTGATGCGATGATTTGTTCGATGCGTGCTCCTGCGTTCATGAGTTCTGCACCGATTTCCATTGCGTTGATGTTTGTTGCGGGATTGGAGAAAATTCCTGTATCGGTGATAAGTCCGGCTAGCATGTTTGTGGCCATTGTTTGTGTCATGTGTGCGCCGTGGTGTTTGAAGAAGGTGTAGCAGAGCGCTGTTGTCGATGCGATGGTTGGTACGACTATGTTGATGTCTCCGTACATTTCGTTGGAGATGTGATGGTCTACACTAATAACTGTTGGTCGTGTTTTAAATCCTGCAAGAATTTCTGGGAGATATGCAAATTGTGCATCTCCTGAGTCGAATACGCATATGACATCTACATCTTCTGGAATTTCGTGCTTGATGTTTTCAAAGCCGGGGAGAAATGAGTAATTAGGATTGATCTCTGTGGCGCAGTATAGTGATGCTTTGATACCTGAGCGTTCAAGCCATTCATAAAAGACCAGCGCGCCGCCCAGAGAATCTGAGTCGGGATATCGATGGGGGATTAACAGTACGTGGTGCGCATTCGTCAGTGTTGTGTGCGCCTTGTTTATGATGCCTACTAAGTCCATGTTTTTGATTAAATATGAGTATATCCGTCCATCTTGATACTGTCAATCGTGTGTCCTATGCGTTGTGGTTGATATGTTTTCTTGACAGTATGGTTTGCATCTGCGACAGTGGTTAAGTCGTTTAATTAAGTGATTTACGGTCACTTAGCCCTAAGGAGGATTCAGTGGGGAGAGATTATCGTCAGGGTTTCTCTGAGGATGCGTCCGGCGCCATGCGTATGTATGAGCGGTCCGGTCGTGATGTGCCAATCACGTTTGTCAGGCATACGATGCGTCATAGCTGTGATGAGTCGCGTAAGTCTGACAATCTCGCCGATGTGACGATTTGTGTTCATGGGCAAGAGCACTCGTCTGAGGGTGTGCAGGGTAATGGACCTGTGCATGCGTTGGATGAGGCGATTCGTGAGGCGCTTGCCAAGTCATATAGCGGCTTGTGCGTGAAGAGTGTTCATTACACAGGTTTTCGTGCGGAAGGTCATTTCGATGATCCTGATGTGCCACCTGGTTTACATGTTGATGCTGCTGTCACGATTGGTTTTGTGGCTGCTGTTGATGAGTCGACCGATCAGTTGGTTGATTTGAAAGAGAAGGGTCCTGCTATCCGGCATGTTCGCTGGAGTGCTCGAGCCGAAGGAGCTGACCTTATCGATGCGTCCATTCAGGCGCTTGGTGATGGGTACAATTGGTTCGCTCTTAACGTGTTGTCTTGTGTGTCGAAGATTCAGGCTCCGGTGACTGGCACGCTCGCAGCTCTATAGGATATTGTCGTGGTTACATGCCACGACTTTTTTAATTGGCGAAAATGTCCAAAATTTAGTACAATAGTTGTCTGTGTATTTATTCACTGGATTCCCGTACTCACGAGGATGACAATGCTTGGTTATGTATCTCAGTCAAATTGATATTTATGGTTTTAAGTCGTTTGCGACGAAAACTGCTTTAACGTTTTCTCCGGAGGATGTCACGAAAAAGGGGATAACTGCGGTGGTTGGACCGAATGGTTCTGGGAAGTCGAATATTGCTGATGCGATTCGATGGGTGCTTGGTGAGCAGTCGGTGAAATTATTGCGTGGAAAGAAAAGTGAAGATGTTATTTTTGCTGGTTCTGAGAAGAAATCTCGGATGGGAATGGCTGAGGTGGTGTTGACGATTAATAATGAAGATGGGGATTTTCCGATGGATGCGGCTGAAGTGACGATTGGGCGACGTTTGTATAGAGATGGAAGTAGTGAATATTATGTCCAAGGAAATAAGGTTCGATTGTTGGATGTGCAAATGCTGTTGGCACGAGCTGGAATTGGAGGACGATCGTATGCGGTGATTGGGCAGGGGATGATCGATCATGTGTTGGTATCTTCGCCGACAGAGCGAAAGGCATTTTTTGATGAAGCTGCTGGCGTGAAGGAATTTGAGATGAAAAAACGTCAGGCAGTAAATAAATTAAAAGCATCACGTGAGAATTTGGAGCATGCTCAGACGGTGATAGAAGAATTGACGCCACGTATGAGAAGTTTGTCTCGTAGTGTGAAGCGCTTAGAAGAGCGTGAAGAGGTTGAGGCAGAATTAAAGAAGGTGCAGAAATTGTATTATGGTGCACAGTGGCGAAATATCTCGGATAGGCTTGGGGGTGTGCATGGAAAGGAGAAGGAGATTCAAACGCGTTTGGATGATGCGAACGCAAAGCGAAGTGGATTGCAGAATCAACTTTCTGGTTTGGAGCAGAGTAGTACAGTGAGTGAGGATTTGTTGCGATTGCAAAAGGAATATGAAGCGGTACGAAAAGAACGGGAGAAATTGTTTCAGCAATCGATGAAGACAAAGACGGAGTTGGAGATTTTGAAAGCTCGCTCGCGTGTGGTGACGGATTCTCGACAGATTCCGCAGGGGGAGATTTCTGCTGCGTTGTCAGATTTGTCTAAGGCGTTCAATGGATTGTTGGGAGAGATTGAGAATTGTGCGACGCTTGGTGATTTATCTGCACTACAAGAAAATTTTAAGACATATCGATCGCAGTTGGATGATCTCATGAAGCGATATCAAACAGAGAAGAAGGTTGAGAATACGGATGAGGTTAAGCGTTTGATGGGTGAGGTTGAGAAATTGGAAGATGATTTGAAGGAGTTTGATGTGGAGATGTCTGCGATTAAAGAAAAGATGTCGAGTGTGTCGTCGCAAGAGAAAGAAAAGAAGAGCGCGTTTTTCGATGTGCAGCGTAGTATGCAGCAGGCAAGTGCGGTGGTGCATCGTATTGAACAGGAGATTAATTCTCAGGAGATTGAAAAGGCAAAGTTGGAGACACGGCGTGATTCTTTGGAGAATGAAATGAGGTATGAGTTGGAAGAGCACATTGGAGAGGTGAAGGGTGTTTCGGCTGAGGCAGTACGCGACGTGAATGTGCAGGAATTGCAGCCGACATTGTTTCGTTTGAAACATCGGTTGGAGATGATAGGAGGGATTGATCCTGAGACGGTGAATGAATATGAGGAAGTGAAAGAACGCTATGATTTTCTTGTGGGACAGGTTGAGGATTTGTTGGAGACGATTGAAGCATTGGAATCTGGAATTGCGGATTTGCAGATAGAGATGAAGCGACGTCGGACAGATGTGATTGGGAAAATCAATACGGAGTTTGGAAAGTATTTTAAAATTCTGTTTGCAGGTGGGAAGGCTGGGTTGGTTCCGTTGTATGCATCTGAAAAGTTGGTGCATGAGGGAGAAGAGGACGAGGAAGAGGTTGTGCAGCCTCAGACAAAGAAGAAAAAGGAGAAGGAATTGGTTGGGATCGAGATTACTGCACAACCACCAGGAAAGCGTATTAAAGATATTAATATTTTGTCAGGTGGAGAGCGTGCGATGACAAGTGTTGCGTTGATTTGTGCGATTTTGACAGTGAGTCCATCGCCGTTTGTTGTCTTGGATGAGGTTGATGCTGCGCTTGATGAGGCGAATTCATTGCGTTACGCAGAAATTCTTGAGAGGTTGTCTCTGAACACGCAGTTTATTGTGGTGACGCATAATCGTGCTTCCATGAGTAAGTCGAAAGTTTTGTATGGCGTGACAATGGGGGATGACGGAGTTTCTCAACTGCTTTCTGTTGAGTTGGAGAAGGCGACAGCATGGGCGAAGTAATGTTAGCTATATATGGCAAGAGGAAAGCATAAAAAAAGAAGAGAGAGGGGGGAGTTTTTGGAAGCGCAAGCTCGCCTGTCTTCAGATGTTGTGAATCCGGAGGTTGGCGATGAATCCGAAGCTGTTGATGTTGAGACTATTGTGGATATCGATGCTTTGATGGAACGTTTTGAGGAGGGTCTTGGGGGTGATTTTATGACTGGTGATGAAGAAGGTCATGAGCGGTGGCTTGCGGGATATCGGGAGGGCTTGGTGCGCAGGGATGTTATGTATCAGAAGGTTGATGCTTCTGGAGATTTCGCCGAGCATGATATTGGTGAGCATTCTGCTGTTCTTTTGGGGCAGGTGATGTCTGATCATGGTTTTCATATTGTTGGGTTTGATCGTGGTGGTGAAAGTCGTTTGCCGGAGATTACATGTACGCTTGAGAATAACGATCCACTTTTGGTTTTGATGAAGGTTTTGAAAAACGAAAGTTATTTAATGAGGTTTTCTTGGGAGATTGATGTTGGTTTGGATGTTTCGCACGCTCGGGGAAAGAGTGATCGTGTGTTGTTTACGTTGAAGCCTGGTAAGCAGTCAGGTGGTCGTATTTATCCAGGAAAGCATCGTTCGGATCTTTTACATGATATGAACGTGATTGGCAGTTCTTTGTTAATGTCATTTATGGAGGAAAGGTATGGTTCAGGGGGTGGGAATTGATATGAATCTGAAACAGCAAACAATTGATACATACAATGCGAGTGCGGATGCGATTGCAGATAAGTTGAATAAGAGCGGTGCACGCGTTGAGGATGTTGCGCGGTTGTTTGGGTATGTTGATGTAGAGAATCCGCGTGTGTTGGAGATTGGGTGTGCACAAGGGCGTGATGTTTCCGAGATTTTGAAATTTACAGATCGGTATGTTGGGACTGATGTGTCTGAGAAATTGTTGTCGATTGCACGACGATCATTTCCTGATGTTGAGTTTGAAGAGGCTGATGTTGAGGTATATGATTTTCCTGATGGGTTGGATGTGGTGATTGCGTTTGCTTCGTTGATACACACGTCAAAGAATGCGCTTGAGGTTGTGTTGGGGCGTATTCATGACTCATTGCATCGTGGGGGAATTCTGTATGCCTCGATGAAGCGTTCTGAGACGTATGAAGAGTATGTACGCGAGGAGGCTTATAGGGTGCGGACGTATTATTTGTATAATCGAGAATTATTTGCAAAGCTGGCGGGGGAAGGTTGGGAGGTAATTTTTGAGCGTGACTACGATTGGCGTGGAATCGATTGGTTCGATATTGTGTTAAAGAAACTATGAGTGATCTCATAAAAATTTACGAGAAAGATGTGCATCCTGGCCTTAAAGAGGATCAGGATATTTTTTGGGATATGAGTCGGTCAGCGCGTGTGGTGGTTGTGGATCGTGATGGTCATGTTGCGCTCCTGCATGTGAGGCATCGATGTTATTATATGTTGCCAGGTGGTAGGGCGGATTCGGATGAGGAGTCATATGAACAGATCGCTCGACGAGAGATTAGGGAAGAGGCTGGTGTTGATATTGAGATGATTACGGCATTGGGTATGTCGCAGGAGTTTCGGAATAAGCGTTCGGTACAGAAGATTTCGCAGTGTTTTGTTGGTCGTGTGATTGGAGAGAAGGGGCCGACTAAGTTTACGGAGAAGGAAGTTCATCGTGGTTTTGAATTGCTTTGGGTTCCTGCGGCGCATGCTTTGGATTTGTTTGTATCTTCAAAGCCTGAGGATTATACAGGTCCGTTTACGGTGAAGCGTGATTCACATTTTTTGCAAAAGGCGGTTGATTTGGGATTACTTGACTAATAGTCGATTTTTTTTTATACTCTCGCCATCAATTTCAGAGTGTTTGTAAGGCCTCTCACCCGATCATCTCTGCTGGAATGTTAGATATTTATACGAAAAATTATGTTATCCATTCGATTAGTTCGCGTGGGGAAGAAACATAGTCCAGCTTTCCGAATCGTGGTGCAGGAAAAACATCGTGCGCCATCATCAAAGTATGTAGAGAAAGTGGGACATTACATTCCTCATCAGAATCCAAAAGTTCTTGAGTTGAATACTGAACGAATTCAGTACTGGATCAGCAAGGGTGCGCAGCCAACAGATACCGTACACAATATGTTGATTTCTCAAGACATCATCAAAGACAAGAAACGTTCAATTACGAATATTTCGAAGAAGCGTTCAGGTAAGTTGTCAGCAAAGGCTGATGCAGCAAAGGAAAAGGCTGCGGCAAAAGCTGAGGCAGAGGCGGCAAAAGCTGCTGATGAAGCCGAGGTTCCTGCTGAAGATGCTCCTGCTGAGCCTGAAGCTGAAAAGCCTGCGGAAGAAGCTGCATCTGCAGCTGAGGAGAAAAAGGAAGAAAAGAAAGAAGAGGCTCCTGCTGCTGAGGAAAAACCAGCAGGGGAAAAGAAAGAGGATGCTCCTGTAGAAGAAAAGAAAGAAGAAGAAAAAGCTGCTGAATAAGAATTTGAAAAACACCCTTTGCGGGGTGTTTTTGGTTTGGTTGTTGATTTAGTTTTCTACGCTTTCTGTTGCTTGGTATGTGATGACGTTGAGCGTGAGTGTGATGTTTTGATTCAACTCTTCTTCTAGTTGCTTTTCAATTTCTAGTGCGATTGATTGCTTTTCTGCGAGTGGTGCAGGGAGTGCGATGATAGCTGTGAGGCTGGGATGATCATTTGAGCTGTCTGTGGTGATTGATATGACACTGACCCCGGTTATTTTTTTCTTGATGATGTCTGTAGTTATTGCATGTATGTCATCAGTATTGAGTGGTACGGGTGTTTTTGCGGTTAGTGTTGGTGTGATGATGATGGTGAGTGTGACGGCTTTATCAATGGTGTTGGTTATTTTTTTTGCGATGCGTTCCTGATCGGCGATGAAAAAATCTGTGCCCAGAGGTGCTTGGATTGTCGCTTCGATTTCAATGATGTCGGTACTGGGCTCGAGTCCTCGTACCATGAGGGATGATATTTTTGCGTCACTATTAATTTTTTTGAATTCCTGGAGTAGTGAGTCGTATACAACTGCTTCTTGATTTTGGATGTCTAAACTATCCTTTAGGACAACTCCCAGTGGTGCGGCAATGAGGATGAGTAGTCCGAGACTGACAACTAAGCTGATAGTGATGTTAACTTTTTCTTCTTCCTTTTTTGCTTTCGCAAATCCACCGATTGTTAATAAAATTATACTCATGAATACGATCGCGAAGAGGTTGGCTCCAAAGAGGAGGAGTGCTCCTTGTGTTGCAGCGAGGTCAGCGAGTGCGATACTAATGCCGGCCGCGGATAGTGGGGGGATAAGAGCGGCGGCGACAGCGACTCCGGCGAGGTGATTTGATTTGGGTGTAAGTACGATGTAGGTCGCGACGGCTCCGGTTGCGAGTGCGATGACAAGGTCGATGATGTTTGGGTTGGTGCGCTCCAGAATTGCACCGTTAATTTCAAGGATAGGGGAGAGAAGACTGACGCCGGCTGCGACTGCGACGGAGAGTATGACGCTGATGACTAGAAGTGCGACGGATTCACGAAAGAAGCGTCGGTTTTGCCTGGTGATGGAAAGTGATAATCCGAGAATAGGCCACATGAGTGGCGCGATGATCATAGCACCAATCACGACAGAGATGTTGTCTGCGATGAGTCCGAGCGTCGCAATGACGGTTGAGAGAATGAGAAGAATGAAAAATTTTCCCGTGAAGGATGATTCTTCATCGACTGCTCCGACAACGCGAGCGTGTTCGATGTTTTTGAAAACCTTGAACATAGTCGGGCATTATACCATATTTTGCTCATCGTGCTGACACTGTTTGTGCTCTTAATTATCGACCAATAGATGCTTTGTTTTGATCGAGAAAAGCTGCTTTTTTATTTCACTTAAATGAGTCTAAATTCCGGCTTAGGGTTGACAAACGTGCTTTTTTGTGGTAGTATATCAATACCTAAACTCACTGAATTAGGGGGTTTCGGAACATCCTGAAAATCCGTTTTCGGACTAGGTCGACAGGGCATAATAAAGGAATCTTTGCGGATTCATTCAATTATATCCTATAGTTGTTACGCTGCTGATATGCAGTAAATAATAAGATATGGCACAAGAAAAAGACCAAGAGTTTGTAGAGTTCATCGTCAAAGCAATTGTCGGTGTTCCAGAAGATGTTCGTGTTGAGCGAACAATCGATGAGCGTGGTGTGTTACTTACACTTCACGTAAACCCAGAAGACATGGGTTATGTCATCGGAAAGCGCGGAGAAACTGCACAAGCAATTCGACGTCTGCTTTCAATCGTAGGGCGCAAATACAACGCTAACGTTGCCTTCAAGATTTTTGAACCGGAAGGTTCACGTCGCGAAGATCGCGCCCCACGTGAGGAAACAAACTACGATGATGTTGATACATCAGCCGTAGAGGACATCAATCTCTAAGCATTAATTTGCTCAGTCGTAAAAACGCCCTTTGGGGCGTTTTTACTTTGGCACAGCCGAGGTTGGCGCATTGCACCGATCTTCGAAATCTGTTTACTCGACGTACGTCAGTACGACTCGCTGCACAGATTTCTCCAGATTG
This sequence comes from uncultured Gammaproteobacteria bacterium, assembly GCA_964536565.1. Taxonomy (GTDB): domain Bacteria; phylum Patescibacteriota; class Patescibacteriia; order Magasanikbacterales. The sequence continues at coordinate 8,519 of CAZHXK010000022.1, read as the reverse complement.
GCACACTGCATCCAACCTCGACTATGCGTGGTGGACTGTGCCTTTGGTTTTTTTACAGAGCTTTCTTTATCGCCCACTTATAAAAATCATGTGCTTTTGCTTTGAGGAATTCTTTGGGGTCGATCCATCGCAATTCTGCGTCATCTTCGATTGGTGTGATTGAAGGTGTATCTGTGAGTTCTCCTTTATAAAATATTCCCAGTTTATTCATTGGGCCGAGTGTGGTGTGTTCGCACACTTGGTTCGCTTCGCCGATTTTATCTGTGACACGTATTGTTAATCCATTTTCTTCGAGTACTTCACGTACGATTGCTTCTTCGGGTTTTTCTCCTTCATCGATTCCACCGCCTGGTAGATAGTATCTTTGTGTACTTGGTTTATAATCTGTCATCAGTTTTCTTTCTTTATTATATACAACAACATAAGCGCCACGTCGTTGCATGAGATCATCTCGATTATTTCCGAATTGTGGTATAGTGCTCATATGGTTGACAGATGTGGTTATGGCGTTTAGTATACAGCTTTGTTATGAAATTCGAAATCATCACCATTTTTCCAGAGATGTTTGAGTCGTATTTTGGCGACTCTATTTTGAAACGCGCAATCGAGAATGGTCACATTGAAGTTGTGATTCATGACTTGAGAAAGTGGACTGAAGACGTGCATAAGAGTGTTGATGATAATCCATATGGTGGTGGTGCTGGGATGGTGATGAAAGTTGAGCCAATTTATAAAGCGCTGAAAGAGTTGGGCGCATTAAAGGGTGTGAATCCAAAAAGTAAGACGATTTTGTTTGCAGCCGGGGGAGATCAGTTTGTGCAATCTTCAGCTCGTGCGTATGTTGATTTAGATCGTGTAGTGATGGTGTGTGGGAGATATGAAGGCGTTGATCAGCGTGTGGCGGATTTCTGTGTCGATGAGGTGGTGTCGGTTGGTCCATATGTTTTAACCGGAGGTGAGTTGCCTGCAATGATTGTTGCTGACGCGGTATCTCGTTTGTTGCCTGGTGTTTTAGGAAATGATCAATCCGCGATTGAGGAAAGTTATTTTGATGATATGACAAAAGAATATCCTCATTACACGCGTCCAGAAGTGTTTGAGGTTTCTGACAATTCGTCTTGGGGTGTACCTGATGTTTTGCTTTCTGGTGATCACAAAAAGATCGCTGATTGGCGTTTTGATCAGCGAAATTAGTTTGAAAAAACCGACAAACTATCGTAGTGTTGACAACATTTTTTTTATATACTAAGATAGATCAGTGAGGTCTTTAAATAGTCGAAGGACACAGAGTAAGAGGAGTCACGCATGGATGACTGCGCGCTTGATAATATCGTTCCCAAGGAAGATCGCGTATTTGTGATCATGGACACACCGAACGCGAAGCATTCCGCGGCAAGGGCTGCGGATTACGAAAATCCGAATGAAGATGCGCGTTTGTCGTTTAAGAACATTGTTGCCGACATTGATAGATACGTTCCACCAGGTTTTACATCTCGGTGTGTGGTGAAGCGTGTGGCTGTCGATTTTGAACAGGAAGATGTGGCATTCAAACTCAAGATGAAAAACGTTCTTGAGCGAGCTGGGTTTCAGGTGGTGACTGTTGCGAAGAAATATTTTCCTCCGACCAGGCTTTCGTTGCATCGGGCAGGAGGGCGTTCGCGACGGTCAGATCGACCTCGTCAACCCGGTGAATCCGAAACGACCTCATCGCCGTATCGCGATGATGAAGGTATTGTTGATCGCGAGCTGATCAATCATGTTTGGAATGAGTACGTGCGATCGCTCAACAGCGGCAGGCCTTTGACTACCATTGTCATTATTAGTGGTGATGGTGACTTTATGAATACCGTGCAGATGTTGCGTGCATACGGTGTTCGAGTTGAGGTGTATGGTCCACGTGGTGCAACGAGTCCTCGACTGAAGACGCGTGTCGATCGGTTGGTGATTATGTCTCAGGATGAGCCTGCTGATCTCCCCGAACGAGAGCGATTTATCTTCTTTGAGACTCGTGATCGAGATGGTGGTAGAGTCAGTGAAGAGTGTCAGCTTGCTGATGAGGCTACCAATCCCATGTACGATACTTCTGTTACTGGCGAATTTGAAAGGGCTCAGGTTTTGGGCGCTTCGTAGGTATAAGAGTAGGCGACCCCAAGAGGGTCGTTTTTTAATACAAAAAACTGTGGATTATATTGCTTATAAGGGGGTTGACATGAAATGCGACCTCTATTATACTTGTGGCAGGTTATCCACATTCGAAGTATTCGACAGGTCGCAATTCCGGCGAAACCACTGAATTCAGTACTGCTACTATGCATTCATTTCAGTAAAATGATATGAGCGCCAGGCGGTATTTTCTTTTTTAAAAGATTTTGAAAGGGTGACAGTTCAGTCACAATGTAATGACGACATCGTTTATCTAGAGCGATGTCATCGACCAAGCAATAAACCTAACATGATGTATTTGTCAAGATACATCACAATTGCAATGGACCCTTGTGGTACATTGCAGAGTCAATTATTTAGTAAGGAATTCCTCGTGTGTCATCTGACACATGGGAACCACTCATCTATTCGTCATATGCTTCACAGCATGTGGCAACTCGAGCATCTTCAATGATGCAACAGTAATAGGGATCTTAATCGATTTCTCAAGGTTGCAAACTTCGGTTTGTAATTTTTTATGAGAGTTTGATCCTGGCTCAGGGTGAACGCTGGCGGTATGGTTAAGGCATGCAAGTCGTACGAATACATTTCAATTGTTTGAAGCTTCGGCAGATAACGCCGAGATGTGTTAGTGGCAAACGGGAGAGTAACACCTTGGTAACGTACCTCAAAGACAGGGACAACCCTTAGAAATTCGGGCTAATACCTGATAGTCATGGGGGGAAATAATTCATTCCCATGTAAATCCCTTCGGGGGCTTTGAGAGCGGCCTAGGTCCTATCAGCTTGATGGTGAGGTAACGGCTCACCATGGCTACGACGGGTATGGGGTGTGAGAGCATGACCCCACTCACTGGAACTGAGACACGGTCCAGACTCCTACGGGAGGCAGCAGCCGCGAATATTCCACAATGGGCGCAAGCCTGATGGAGCAATACCGCGTGAAGGATGAAGCATTTCGGTGTGTAAACTTCTTTTATATAGGAAGAACAAATGACGGTACTATATGAATAAGGGGCCGCCAACTTCGTGCCAGCAGCGGCGGTAATACGAAGGCCCCGAGCGTTACCCGGATTTACTGGGCGTAAAGCGTCCGCAGGTGGTTTGTTAAGTCACTCGTTAAATCTTTTGGCTCAACCAAAAGGCCGCGGGTGAAACTGGCAAACTAGAGGCTGGGAGAGGCGAGCGGAATTACTGGTGTAGGGGTCAAATCCGTTTATATCAGTAAGAACACCAAATGCGAAGGCAGCTCGCTGGAACAAGCCTGACACTCAGGGACTAAAGCGTGGGGAGCGAAGCGGATTAGATACCCGCGTAGTCCACGCCCTAAACGATCGGTGCTAGATATTGGGAGTATCGACCCTCTCAGTGTCGTTCAAAAAAGCTAACGCGTTAAGCACCGCGCCTGAGGAGTACGGCCGCAAGGCTAAAACTCAAAGGAATAGACGGGGGTCCGCACAAGCGGTGGATCATGTGGTTTAATTCGTCGCTAAGCGAAAAACCTTACCAGGGCTTGACATATAACTGCACATCTTGTGAAAGCAAGACTTCTTCGAGAGTGTTATACAGGTGCTGCATGGTCCTCGTCAGCTCGTGCCGTGAGGTGTTCCCTTAAGTGGGGTAACGAGCGCAACCCTTGTCGTGTGTTACATATCACACGAGACTGCCCTGGCAACGGGGAGGAAGGAGGGGACGACGTGAGATCAGCATGGCCCTTACGCCCTGGGCTACACACGTGATACAATGGCCGGTACAACGGGTCGCAAAGCCGCAAGGTGAAGCCAATCCCATCAAAACCGGTCCCAGTTCGGATTGGGGTCTGCAACTCGACCCCATGAAGTCGGAATCGCTAGTAAACGCGAATCAGCACGTCGCGTTGAATACGTTCTCGGACCTTGTACTCACCGCCCGTCAAGTGAAGGGAGTTGGGAATACCCGAAGTTCGTATGTTACGTTCTAAGGTAGGTCCAGCGACAGGCACTAAGTCGTAACAAGGCAGGGCTAGCGGAAGCTGGTCCTGGATCACCTCCTTTCTAGGGAGAAAATTTTATACTCATACGGATCTCATATGTATTTCACTTGTGGAATGTATGTGAGTCCGCCTAGATGTCGAGGCTTATACGGAACTTCTTCGTATAAGTCGCTTACAGGATTCGTCCTATAGGCAAACAAAAACACCCGAGTGAATTCCCAGAGGAATTCCTTACTAAGTAGAAGACTCTTTATTGCTTATTCTGAAGATCTCCATAACTGTGGAGGCTTTTTTGTATTAAAAAACCTGCGATGTGTTATCGCAGGTACGTGATTTTACTGTGGTTGGCCGATGCATGCTTTAAAGCTTTGCAAAAATGCATCAATGATTTCTGTATCGCTTCCGGTGTATAGGTACTTTCGTCGGTACATTTTGATGGTTTTGTCTTTGTATCCGTGTTCGCCGATGAGTTCGAACGATCCATCAACGTCAGATGCTGGGATGAGCAGGGGCAATGGTCCTGTAGTTACATTCCATTTTCCCCTGTCGTTATCTATCGTCCAGTTTGGGTTGACGACGATATAACTTATGGCATTTGGAGGGCCGAGGTGAGCAGCAATCTCAGCATAGCCTGTCAAAAAGCGTTTATCTTGGAATGTGAGGATTGGTTGGGAATGGTATGTTTTATGATGCGTTCTGCTGTCTGTGGTATTCATTGACGTCCCCTTTAATGAGCTTTAGACATCATAACCTTTTTGACTGTTTGGTCAAGTGTCCTCTTTACAAGGAATGGTATATTTTGTATTCTATTGCCGTTGCGGTGTGTTGTTTGAGGTCTATTGATACTCGCGTAGCTCAGTTGGCCCAGGCGAAGCCGACTATAAAAAACGCATAGCGCTCGCCACGCATGCTGATTCACAATTAAGATATCTAAATGGTACCCATGTTTTAAATATGGGCGCGTAGCTCAGTTGGTTAGAGCGCGTCACTGATAATGACGAGGTCGATGGTTCAAATCCATCCGTGCCCACCATGATGTGTTTATTCTGTTCGTGTTCCTAGAAAAGAGCGCGCATAGCTCAGTTGGCCGGAGCCGAAGGCGACTTATAAAAACCGTATTTGCGATCGCAACGAACATTGCTGTGTGCACGACGTAATGTTTTACAATTAAATAAACTCATGCGCGCATAGCTCAGTTGGTTAGAGCGCCACATTGACATTGTGGAGGTCCCCGGTTCAAATCCAGGTGTGCGCACCAGTCTGACTGCGGGGTCTTTTTAAAGCCGAGAGGCTGTTTTTTTATTGACAAAAATTGATATTTGATTTAGTTTTTAGAAGTTCATTTTATGTGGAGGATGTATGTCAGATATGATTCGTTTGTGGACGATTCAACCGCTTGTATTTTTTGAGACATTTGAAAAGAGTGGGGTGATGCGTGCGGATGGTCGTCGTGCTGATCGAGATTTTAAAGCGGCGTATCAATTTATGATGCGTCAGATGAATTTACGATTGAAACGTTATGCGGGCCGTTTTCCAATTTGGGCATGGCAGATGCCAAAGCCTGATTTGCGAAAAAGTTGTCATGCAGAAACGGGTACGCAGCAGGTTCGTATTGAGTGTGTTGTTCCTCGTGATCGTGTGCTGCTCTCTGAGTTTAGTTCGTGGCATAGTGTTCTGAGTAATAATTTTCTTGCATTGACGGAAGGAGAGTGGGATTCATATATTCGACGAAAAGGTGTGGGTGTGACTTCACAAGAGCATAATAAGCTTGAGTTAGAGAAGGTTCGAAGTTGGAATCGTGTATTTGATATCCCTCTTATTCGTGAGCATTCTGGTACGGACTGGAGCGGCGAGTTAACTCATGTTCAGGCATGTCTTGAGGAGATTTATTGGGAAGAAGTAACGAATGTAACTCATTTTGTTTCGAGGTGATTGCTGGTGTGGTGTGCGTATTAATTCTTTGTAGAGCTTGGGCCTCATGAGGTCCTTTTTTTATTGTGATATAATGATTGCATGAAACTATCATACCATGAACTTAATACGAAGTCTGCCCAGAATTCGAGTAGATTGCGTGAAGCAGTTTTTGGGTTGGGGGATGGAGTTGTATCGACGCTTGGTGCGGTGACTGGAATTTCAGTTGGAACAGGATCGAAATTTGTTGTGCTTTTGTCAGGCTTGGTGGTGATTGCGGTGGAAAGTTTATCGATGGCGGCGGGGACGTATCTATCAAGTAAGTCTGAGCGTGAATTGTTGGAGCGATACTTGGAGGAAGAGAAATGGCAAATTAAGAATCATCCAGAACAAGAGGAGGAAGAGCTCAAGGAGATTTATACGAAGAAAGGATTTACAAAAAAGGAGGTTGATATTATTGTTGCTCGGCTCATGAAGAATCCCGCAGTGATGCTTGAGGAGATGGCTTATCATGAATTAAAGATTATTTCAGAAAATTTGGAACAACCAAGTTCGAATGCGCTGATTATGGGTGTGAGTTATATTCTTGGTGGTGTGATTCCGTTATCAGCCTATTTTATCTTTGGATTATCGAATGCTCTGTGGGTTTCGATTGTATTGAGTGTGATTGTTCTGTTTGCTGTTGGTGCGTATAAAACTAAATTGACTCATAAAAATCCATGGAAGAGTGGCTTTGAAATGATGTCGGTTTCGCTTGGAGCTGCGTTAATTGGTTATGCGATAGCTAAATTAGCTGGTGTGTATGTACCAATGATTTGATCGTGCTATAATCGCATCCTATGAATATTTTTATTATCGGGGCGGGGAGGATTGGTTCGGCTATTGAAATGCTGTTAGAAAAACATGAGCCAGTTATATGGGATGTAGATGAATCATGTTTAAAAAAGAAGGTTAATTGTGAGCAGGAGATTGCTCGTGCAGATGTGATTTTTTTGTGTGCGCCAACGTCAGTTCATCATGATTTGGGAAAGAAGATTGCAGACTTGGCGAAATCTGATTGTGAGGTTGTTTCGATTGCAAAGGGTTTGAGCCCGAATGGGCAAACAGTTCCTGAGATTTTGCATGAGGAGTTAGGGGAACGTCCCTTTGGGATATTGTGCGGTCCTATGATGGCAGAAGAGATTATGAAAGGTAAATCTTCGTTTGCGTTGATTGCGACACATGATGTGTCTCTTTCTCAGGCTGTTCAGAAGTTGTTTGAAGATACATCGTTGTTTGTGCGGTTATCGAAAGATGTACATGGCGTGGCTTGGCTGTCAGTTCTTAAGAACGTATATGCGACGTTGATGGGTGCTATGGAAGCTTTGGAGTTGGGGTGTAACATGCGTGGGTTTATGATGACGGAAATTGCGCGTGAGTCTCGTGAGTTATTGCAGATTCTTGGAGGTCATCCTGATACGTGGTTTAGTGCTGCGGGAATCGGGGATTTGGTATGTACGGTATCATCTCCATTTTCACGAAATAGAACGTATGGTGAATCATTGGTAACTGGGTCTGATGCAAAAGTAGGGGAGGGTGCTATAGCAATTACATTTTTAAAAGAACGTTTGGGTAATCGATTCTCTGAGTTTGCATTACTTGTGGCGATGGATGAACTTGTTCGGAATCCGACGCAGGCTCAAGAGATTTTTGAAACCATGATATGAAAAAAGTTTTAGGTTTTATTGCGATCGTGATAGTTATTTCTGTTTCGTATTGGTTGTATCAGACGCGTAGTTATGGTCGTGCGGTAGTTTCTGTTGGTGATGTGAACTTTGATGTTGAGGTTGCGCGAACGCTTCCTCAGCAGACAAAAGGTCTGGGTGGGCGTGAGATGCTTGCTGAGGGGAGAGGAATGCTGTTTGTGTACGATGAGCCAGCTGTTCAGACGTTTTGGATGCGTGGTGTGCAGTTTCCGATTGATATTATCTGGATTCGAGATGGTGTTATTGTTGGCTCTCATGCGTTTGTCCCTATCCCTGAGCTAGATGTACCTCGTGCAGAATTGCCTCGTTATGGCTCTGGAGTGTTAGTGGATACAGTATTGGAGCTGAATGCTGGTTCTGTTGAGAGATATGGTTTATATATAGGCTCATTGGCTGATATTCAGTATAAATAAATAGCTTGTATTGTACGTAGGATTCTGATAGACTGTGGATAACTTAATATAAGTTTAGTCGATAGGAACTCCATGATATATGGAGTTTTGAGTTTGAAACTATGGGCATGGGCGTGAAGAATAATGTACCAGAGATGGAACCGCGCAAAGGCGCAGGCTATTTTTTTTGGGAACTCATTCGTGTAGCTGCTTTTTCCTTTTTAGCTATTCTGATCATTCGGTATTTTCTTTTTAAGCCATTTTACGTGAAGGGTGCTTCGATGGAGCCAAACTACTACGAAAGTGAGTATTTGATTGTTGATGAGATTTCGTATCG